>CAYJWL010000006.1:18908-44021 GCA_964373855.1 uncultured Candidatus Saccharibacteria bacterium | reverse complement strand
GCAGTCGGAATAGCTGGCGGTAGCCGGGTAATTGTTTATTCTTCAGCTGCTGGACGACAATAATGATTGGTATGCGTCTAAGCCAGGCAATGGTGTAGGGAATGAAGTTTAACGGGTCGTTCATGTGTTTAACGATGAGGTAATCTGTATCGCGCAGGAGCTGCCAGGTGTGCCACGGCCGGTACATGATGGGCGGGCTTCCCCATGTCCGGGGCTTGGTGTTGCGAATGTCAGGATGGAGGTGCCTGACGCGGTATGAGAGATATTCAACTTGAGCGATTGTTTCCAGAGCCCTGGCGACGTCGAGCATGTTATTATGATACGGATGGAGAATTTTGATTGTCATTTCATGCGCTTTGGGGTTTGCAAAAGGATCCAGTGCCACTTTTTTTCCAGCCTGCTTAGTATTACTTTTTGAAATGATCGCTGCAGATACGACATGATATCCTTTTCGGAACTCCAGCCGATGGCTTCGAAGGCGCCGGGACTGCGTGTGCCGCTATAGCGGGGAAGGTCATAAATAGCCAAGCCAGTAGGTTTTAAAACTCGCCGTTGCTCTGCCAAGAAGGGCACCAGATCGAAAGCATGATCAACGCAATTTGTATAAATACAATCGATGGACTGATCGGCTTCGGCAAGATGCATGAAATCGCCGAGCACGACGAAGGGGTTGTCTGGTCCGGGGTTCAAGTCAATGCCATAAGCATTCTTGAAGCCCAGATCACGCAGAACTTCAACTTCAGTTCCTTGCCGGGCCCCCAAGCAAAGGATGACGGCATCTTTAGGCAGCAGCGGTAGGAGATGTTTGAAGCGGGCAAAGAAGCGTCGGCGCCAGCTAACGATGGCAAGATGAGGAAAACCGCCATACATTAGTAAAATTTCCGAAAACTTCTGGGCTTGGTGAACTGTGTATTCCTCGTAATTTGCATAATCGCGGCGGAAGATAGGTGCCTTTACTTGTGACCAACCACTTAGCCGGTTATGTCGCACTCTTACAGGATGCTTGTCCCGCTCGTGGTTATAATTGGGATTGTGGAGCTTTCGCAGCTGCCGGTAGTACCCGAAACCCCCTGGCATCACCGTGTATAGTGTATTTTTTAATAAATATTTACCGTGAATTGCCATATGTGTTAAGGTAGCATGCTGTTTGCCGGACGACCTAGCTTAGCCGCCGCATTTTTTTAGGTTGGCTCTTCGACACGAGCGCAAGCTCTGGTTTTTAAGCGGGAGTGCGTCAAAGATTGACAGATCAGATAATTTCAAGTGAAGAGCGGGGCTTATTGATTGCAGGCAATAATTCTCTCATGATAAAGTGGCATCGTGATTAGAAATCTTGCTCGCAAGCGGATTATGGTAACCGGCGGGGCCGGTTTTCTTGGCTCCCATGTGGTCAAGGTTCTCAAGCAGCGAGGCGTGAAGAAAATTTTCGTGCCCCGTGAGGAAAGGTATGATTTGACAGATCCAGTAGCTGTGCGCGGAGCTTTTGATGTATCCAAAGCTGACATTGTCATACACTTGGCAGCCAGGGTGGGAGGAATTGGCGCCAACCGCGAAAATCCCGGAGCATTTTTTTACGATAATCTGATGATGGGTGCGCAACTGATGGAAGAAGCCAGAAAAAGGCAGGTAGAAAAATTTGTCGCCTTGGGAACCATTTGCTGTTATCCCAAGTTCGCTCCCATACCTTTCAAGGAGGAAAATCTGTGGGATGGATATCCGGAAGAGACTAATGCTCCCTACGGCTTAGCCAAAAAAATGCTGCTGGTACAGGGACAGGCCTACCGCCAGCAATATGGATTTAACAGTATTTTTCTGATGCCGGTGAACTTGTATGGTCCCGGGGATAATTTTGATCCGAAATCTTCTCATGTCATTCCGGCACTCGTTCGCAAATGCGTCGAGGCTAAATTGAATAATCGCTATGAGGTAGTGGTCTGGGGCACTGGCAAGGCAACGCGTGAGTTTTTGTATGTTGAGGACTGTGCTGAAGCTATTGTCTTGGCTGCCGAGCACTATGATGGGCCCGAACCAGTCAACATTGGCAGCGGGCTGGAAATATCTATCAAAGATTTGGTTGCCTTGATTGCCAAGCTCGCCGGGTTTATGGGTGCAATTACTTGGGACCCAAGCAAGCCAGATGGCCAGCCGCGGCGGCAATTGGATGTGAGCCGCGCCCGCCAGCGTTTTGGCTTTCAGGCTACCACCGATTTTCAGTCAGGGCTGGAGCAGACAATCAGGTGGTTTGAGCAAGACATCGCCAGAGGCGAGCGGCAGGCCGAGCGAGCGGGTGCCAGTCTACACAGATGACTCAAGCAGTAGGCATCGCCCAGAGGGTGGCATCACCTCTGACAGCGACATCGGATGATTGGCTGAGCCGTGCCGGCCAAAATGTCACCATCCCGAATTACACATCTCAACGTGGTGAGGATCGGATACTGCAACAATTATTCGAGAACATCGGTGTCGCTCATCAGTGGTGTGTTGAATTTGGCGCATCAGACGGCAAGCATTTGAGCAACACGTGGTACTGGATCAACCAGCAGGGCTGGCGCAGTGTGCAGATTGAAGGAGCCAGAGATTACCACTTAAGCCTTCGCACTCGCCGCCGCGATAGTTTTGATGCCTTGCAAAAAAGATACGCAGGCAATGAGCGAGTGATGTGTGTGAATCAGTGGATTGGCACCACCGGTGCCAGCCGGCTGGATATTATTCTATCGCAAACACCTGTTCCGCACGAGTTTGATTTGCTCTCTATCGATGTTGACGGTGCCGATTACGATATTTGGCGGTCACTGAAAAGCTATCAGCCGAGGGTGGTGGTGATTGAGCATAATAAAACTATTCCGATTGAGGTCAGTTTTCACTCCGACCGGGGGTCAAGTCTGCGCGCTTTAAGCGAGCTGGCCCAACAAAAAGGATATGAGTTGGCGGCAGCCAATGATCTGAATGGAATATTTGTCCGCCGCGAGCTTTTTGACCAACTGGGAATCAATAATAATGCTCCCGAACGGCTCTGGCGCGGGCAAGAGCCGTTTAGAATACATGCCCAGCTTGAGGGAGATGGAGGGGTTTCTTTTCATGGGCCCGGTCGCTTGCGCTGGGTGCGGGGAGCTGACGGTACGTTGGCCGGCCAAATTAAAGCTGGACGATATATTTCTATAAGACAGGGTCAGGCCACAATTGCCCCGGCCGGAATAGTGCGGCCCCGCCTTTACTTGAGCGGACTGGTCAGACGGCTATTATACTCTATATATAAATAATACCTGCCTATGCAAAAGATCGTCGTCTACCAATCGCCGGCTTTTCTTTACGAGGTCGCACCGATTTTTTATAAGGAGCTCAATAAGCTGAATTATTTCGACAAGTTTTATTTAGCCACTGACAAGCAACATCCTTACGGGCTGGGTGGAAATGTTCAAGTTGTGGCGTCAGAGCAAGATCTGGGCTGGGAAGGAAATCTAAAAAAAGTACTTGAGCAGGTGTCTGAAGAATTCTTCGTGATGATGTGTGATGACCACGTAGCCGTGACACAAACGGAAATTGACCTGGATAAATACTTTAAGATAATGGCCCAAACGCCGCGACTGGGCCGATTGCAGCTATCGCCGCCGACCTTAAATTACGCGCGTTTTCTGCGCGCTCATGGCCGACCAGTCGTAATTCCTGATGACAGCCGGGATTGGTATGAGTATGACAAGCGGTACCGGTGGCACCTTAATTTTCAGCCATCGATTTGGCGCAAAGATTTTCTGCTGGATGTGATTGAGGGCGGTGGCAATAAGAGCCAGTTGGAGATAAGGGCCAGCGAGCGCGCGCGGAAAAACCCCAAGTATGTTTCGGGCTATATCGGGCAATATGCTGTCCGATACGAGAATTTTTACGCCAGCTGCCAGGTTCATCACACCGACCCTGATTTTCACCGCAAGAAAAGGCGGCCTCATTATCGGGAAGCGTTCATGGATTACGCTGTAAAGCATAATATTCAAATGGATCCAACCAAGCGTGTTCATGTGCGGCGGGCTGGCTTTAGCGCGTCAGTTCCTTCCGCTTACTACCTGCAAAATTACGGCAATGATGCCGCGTTCCAGAAATATGCTATCAAGCGCAATCCCATATCTCATTTCCTTTTTCGATTAAGCAAGAGAGTACGGACAAAGATTTCTCATCATATTACATGGTCCGGCACCTAGTTCTTGCCTGGTTTATTCGTCAAAGGTAAGATGCAAGCTATGTTAGCCAACACGAAATCAGCCGTTGTAAAATTGTGGCAGCGAGCCAATATGGAGCCGAAGCGGCTGCTGCACTGGTATGTGCTAGGTACTAAAGCTACCCCTCCGCCCGATTTATTTAAGAAGCTATTGGTTAAAAAATTACAGAAACAGTTTGGCTTAAAGTCTTTCGTTGAGACCGGCACTTATAAAGGCGATATGACGGCGGCCGCCCGGCAAGTTTTTGACCGCGTTTATTCAATTGAACTGCACCTACCTTTTTATGAAAAGGCGATCGCTCGTTTTGCCGGGGATAGCGCAATTACAATTATCCATGGTCATAGCCGCGATGTCTTGCCGCAGCTTTTACTGTCAATGAATGAACCAACTTTGTTTTGGCTGGACGCCCACGGAGGCCAATCGGCCCAACTGGCGGACGGCAGTGAAGAGCCGGCGCCGGTCTTGTCGGAGCTAGAGGCAATTCTAAGCCACTCCCGACATGATCAGCACGTTGTTCTGGTTGATGATGTCCATACTTTTCTGCGGAATGTAAAGTGGGGTGTCGGCGTCTGGGAGAAAATCGAGGGAAGGCGCAAGCAGTGGCTGGCTGAACATCCCGATTGGGTCTGGCAGACAGAAGATAATATTTTACGTATCTACAAAAGGCGGAGCTATGAATCAGCGTCCGCATGAGGCGGCCACGACACATCAAGTCCCGGTTTGGCAATTAATGGATGGGATGGTTGTTATACCAGACGATGGTAAGTTCGAGTCTGCACTTCAGGCAGGCGAGTGGCAGTGGCGAGATTACCATGACCAAAAATACCGGCTCAAGCCATTAGAACGGGTGCGACAGGCCCTCTATGTACTGCTGGAAAAAATATAGTTGTTTTTAGGGATGGCTGCCTTATTAGATCGTGCCCATAAATCTCTGCTGTCGACTGTTAGGCAATATAAGAAATCATACTTGCTTCCGTTCGTGCGGCGGCAGCTAATGAGATATTTTTCTCCTAGCACTTTGATTAGATACGATATCTTAGACCGACCTTACTATGCTCTTGGCCTATTAATTGCCTTCGACCAGGCTAAAAAGTTAGGACATGAGCACATTACTATTATTGAGTTGGGCGTGGGCGAGGGCGGTGGTTTACTGAATTTATGCAAGACGTCTGCATCCTTGTCACGAGAATTTGGCATTGCTTGCGATGTCATAGGTTTTGATACCGGAACAGGAGTGCCGGTTCCTCAAGGCTATAAGGATCATCCAGAGGTATGGATGCCTGGACAATTTACTCATGATAAAAAACAGTTACATAACAATTTACCAACCAATGCCCGAATCTTGTATGGTGATGTTCGCCAGGCCATTCCTCAGTTTTGCGCCACGTGGCCGCAGCACAAGCCGATTGCTTTTGTCAGCGTGGATCTGGATTACTATTCTTCGACTAAGAAGGCTTTGGATATTTTTTTAGGTAGAGCAGCCAATTATTTGCCGGCAGTTCTTATGTATGTGGACGACATTGAGCACCTCCTAACCTATAATAGTTATTGCGGTGAAATGCTGGCCTTAAAGGAATTCAACCGGGAAAACAAATACAGAAAAATTGAGCGTAAACAGGTGCGAGTGGATAGCCAGCCTCGTTACTGGCACCGGCACATTTATTGCTGCCACATTTTGGATCATCCGATAAGAAATGGGCCAATTAATGTCTTAGGTGGCCGAAACGAGATTAAAATGTCGGACTATTAAAAGGATGTTGATTCACTCACATCGTGGCCTAGGCTATGGCCGGCCGGAAAATACTTTGCCTGCTTTCCGCGCGGCGCTGCAAGCGGGGCATGGTATTGAGCTGGATGTACGCCTAAGCCAGAGCGGTCAAATTTTTATTAAGCATGATTCGTTAACTAACGAGGACAGGTGCCCGACTTTTGATGATTTTGGGCGCCTGATTCACGAGTTTTGGCCACTGCGGGCGGACACGCTGGCAATACATCTAAAATTGCAGGAGCAGACTGCGCCCATGATGAGTGCTTTAGCGGCTAAAATGAATGAGTTTAATCTCTGGAATGCAGCCTTTGTTTTCGACGTAACGCGCCGAGCCATTGATTACTTACGCGGTCTTGACCCACGTTTTAAATTGGCAATTTCTGTCGGAGCGGCCAGACACACAACGACTATCTATATAGTCGACGATTTAGAAGAATTCCCAGACATTGACATCTATTGGATGGATGAGTGGAGCGTCCCCTATAGCGTTAACAACGAAGCCAATTATCGTAAATTCAAAAGGCAGGGAAAAAAGCTATACGTTATCTCACCTGATGTGGCCGTGCAGAATAATCATCCCTGGGCGCGGGCTGGCTTATACCGGCAGATGTGGCAGAACCTGGCCGGCTGGCAGGCGGATGGGATTTGCACCGATCTTCCGCAGGAACTGGCGGCTTGGCAAAGGCGAGTAGCCGCCAGAACCCGGAGGTTGGCATGAGGGGATTGATTCTTGTAGCATTGACCTATGGAAATAAATTCCGGGCGAGCCGTAGCGATCACTACCACGACAATCCATAGTCCTAAGGGGCTGCAAGGTTACTGTGCCAACGCCAAGAATTACGGTCACGAGAGGGTATTTTTTATCATTGCCGGCGACAAAAAAACGCCGGAAGGTGTGCCAGCCTTTTGTACAGCTCTGCAGCGTGAGTTTGGTTATGAAGTCCAGTATTTGGACGTGGCGGATCAGGAAAAGATACTTCGTCCTTTCCCGTCTTTGGCTCAACATCTGCCTTATAACTCTTTATCGCGCCGCAACGTGGCGTTGCTGCAAGCTTATCGTCAAGGGGCCGATGTGATTGTAACAATTGACGACGACAATTTTTCCCTGGCTGAACAGGACTTTGTCGGCGCGCATAGTATCGTGGGTCAGCAAGTTGACTACACCGAAATCCAAGCTTCCTCCGGCTGGTACAATGTTTGTGAATTACTAGTCGAGAAGCGTGGTCTGCCATTTTATCACCGCGGCTTCCCCTTAAGTGAGCGCTGGCAGGAGTCAAAAGTTAAAGTGAGGAAGGCTAATGGCAGGGTTGTTGTAAATGCCGGCTTGTGGCTAGAGTCTCCCGACTTAGATGCGGTTACCTGGCTGGATTTACCGATTGAGGTTGTCCGCTACGGCGATCATTACCCACAGGGCATTGGTCTGGCGCCTGGTACCTGGTCCCCTTTTAATTCGCAGAATACAGCTCTGGCGCGTGAAGTCTTGCCGGCCTACTTTTTATGGCCGTTTGTTGGTCTTTTCGTTGATGTTTGGGAGAGCTATATCGTCTAGTGTATCGCCGATCATTTGGGCGATGCGATTAGTTTTGGCCGACCGCTGGTGCGGCAGATGCGTAATCCCCACAACTACTTCGTTGATTTTGACAAGGAACGATTTGGCATGGAATTAACACCGGCTTTTACTAACTGGCTGCAAGGCTTAAATATAAAGGGAAAAAATTATGCTGAATGCTTTGCTGATTTATCGAATGAGCTAGAGCGTGACTGGCAGGAAATTTTTGCGACCAGCAATGAATCCTTCCGTCCGTTTGTAGAGAAATTCGTAGAGGGGTTGGCAGTTTGGCGAGATGTCCACGCGACAATGCCATCTAAAGTTGCAGTATGAATGCAACTTTTTTTACCAACAGTTATAATCGGCTGCCGCTAATAAAGAATTTATTGCGGTCGTTTGAATTATGCAATCGGTCGACTGCCGTCGAGTGGGTTGTCACAGATTATGGCTCAACCGATGGCTCACGGGAATGGTTAAGCCAATACGCCAAGTCGTTGACTGTGCCAATGCGGCTGCATTTTGAAGACGAACAGGAATATTTTCAAAAGTTGCGCGTGGGCAACGTTGATCGACGGGCTCGCCGGGAGGCTATCCTCCGTAAATTCCGTAATGACTCCCGCCGACTGGCTCGGGGTAAATACATTTTTGACATTGGCAGTGATCATCAGTTTATTCGCCCGGCTGACCTGGTGGCCGAAGTTGAAGCGGTTTTTCGGCATCGTCAATCAGTGACAGGTCAAGCAGACTTGTCGGGAGTCATTGTCTTTGGTTATTTTCGTTGGCGGCTTGATAAGCCAAATAACAGACGGGGGGCAGAGCAAAATTCGGATGCCGTGCCCTATTACGTAGCGGAAGAAAAAGCGTATGTTGACTATAGTGTAATGAGGCGCCGTGAGGTGGATAAGCTGGGACCCTTTGTCGAGCTGGCCGAGGTAGTCCCTGGTTCCAGTCTAATGGGCTGGTGGCAGGCAGGCAGTCACTTGGAAATGGAATATATGGATCGTTGCGCCCAGCAGGGTTTGCACCGCGCTTTTCTCAAATATCCTCAACTCTTATCTTTCCGCAATCATGAAGCTGCCGAACTGGTCAGCCAGCCGGCCAGCCAAGACAGTGAATTGATTGTGTCGTTATGGACTATCGAGGAGATGGAAAAAAAGTTTGGCTGGTTAGGCCGCCCCATCTCGAGCGAAGAACTGGATCGGTCACTGTCTCCTAGCATACTCGAAAGAAGTCAGTCTATATTCAGTCGATGGACAAGGTAAGACTAACAACCAGGTCAGCGGTAAAATCCCAAGCCGAAGTTCGGATGCGGCAAGCATTGCAATTGCGTCAGCGAACCTTATTAGCGGCCGGACCAATGAGCCAGAATTGCGTTGACGCGATTCTCGAGCTTAGTAGAGAAACTACCGGGCCAATCACGCTCATTGCTAGTCGGCGGCAAGTTGACTCAGCCGAAATGGGCGGAGGGTATGTCAATAATTGGACGACAGAAAAATTTGCCCAATATGTGCATCAGCACAAGCCAAGGGGTCAAGTTTTGCTGGCGCGGGACCATGGTGGTCCCTGGCAAAATCCTGCAGAAGTGGCCGCTAACTTGTCTCTAGCGGCTGCAATGGCATCCGCCAAAAAATCATTTGCTGTAGATATTCAGTCAGGTTTCGATGTTATTCACCTGGATCCTAGCATCGACATTCATCATGATGAGGTTGATCAGGACGAGTTAATTGACCGCTTGTTTGAGTTGTTTGAATTTTGCGAATCGATCGCCCGGCGCGCCGGGCGACAGCTGGTTTATGAAATTGGCACAGAAGAACAGACAGGCACTCAGCAAGACGTGAATGAGTTGTCAGAATTTTTGGCCAAGGTTATCAAGCGCTGCGCGGCCAGAGGGGTGCCGCTCCCTCTCTTTGTCGTGGTACAAACCGGCACCAAGGTCAAAGAAACGCGTAATGTCGGCACACTGAGTGAACCTCACCGCTTGCGCGGTATTATTCCGCCCGAGGTACACATTACTCAATTAGTTGAAACGTGTGAGAGATACGGAGTCTGGCTGAAAGAGCATAATACCGACTACTTATCTGACGATGTTTTATCGTGGCATCCGCGCGCTGGTATACACGCAGCCAATGTTGCCCCGGAGTTTGGTGTAGCAGAAACTCGCCATTTACTTCGGTTGTTTGGGGAGTTTAATTTAGAGTCGGAGCGCGATGCTTTTTTACAGCTATCGCTTGCCTCTCGTAAATGGGAGAAGTGGCTAATGCCGCAATCGACTGCCAGCGACATTGATAAGGCAATCATTGCCGGCCATTATGTTTTTTCGGATCCGGAGTTTCTAGAAATAAGGCAGCAACTCGACCGTGTCTGTCGTAGTAAGGGCTTTGACTTGAATGCTAGTATTCGGGCATCGTTAAAGCACTCTATTCGCCGCTATTTATATGCCTTTAATTTATTAGACCGATAGTAATGGGCTCACTGGCAAAATCCTTGCAAAATTTAATGAAGTCCACTGTCGCGGTGGCTGAACCGGTTAGCTGGCCAAAGGAATTTAAGGTTGCTCACTTATCAAAGATTAAGCGCGTGGTTAAGCCGTGGGGATTCGAATTATGGATGGCTGACGGCAGTAATGGCTCTTACGCTTTTAAAATTATTTTCCTGAAAGCGGGCACAAGGACAAGTTTGCAATATCACAAACAAAAAGCAGAACACAACTGCCTGCTGGAAGGCACAATCCGTTTACATTATAAGCATCCCACATCTAATCAGATCAGCCAGCAATTACTAGAGGCGGTTCATGTGATTGCGATTGGTCCCCCTGGCATTCATAGAATTGAGGCTGTGACTGATGTTGTTTTGGTAGAGGCTTCGACCGCGCACGTTGATGATATTGTTCGTGTGGCCGATGATTATGCGCGGCCTGATGGGAAAATCTTAGAGGAACATGAGACGGCAAAAGCAATTTAATCTTTTCCCAAGGCAGATTAAGTTTTCAATAACCAAGGTGGGGGCGCAATGGCCGAGGCACCGTATAAAGTAGTTGTTTTAGCTGCCGGGAGAGGCAGCCGGCTGGGCAGGCTGACGGCTGACTATCACAAGGCCTTGCTGCCAGTTGGCAGTAAAGCGGTGGTTTCTCATCTCATTGACAAAATAGACCCCACGGTAGAGATGGTAGTTGCGGTAGGCCATCAGGCAGAAAAGTTGAAAGACTATTTAAAGTTTGCACATCCAGGCAGAAAATTCAGCTTTGTATTGATTGAAAAGTTTACTGGGCGAGGGGCGGGTCCCGGCTATACTTTATTGCAGTGTCGTCCCTGGCTCAACTGTCCTTTCGTCATTACTACGGTCGATATGTTGGTCGAGGAGTCGATTCCCCCGCCAACGACTAATTGGATCGGAGTAGCACCGGTTAGTCCAAGCGCCTCTGTGCATTTTAATACAATCCAAGTTAGTGGCGGCCTGGTCAAAGAGATGCGCGATAAAGAGCCGACAAATTACGGCTGGGCCTTCATTGGCACGGCTGGTATTAGAGATCATCAATCTTTTTGGCAGGCGCTGGAGTCAGACAAATCACTTATAGACGGCGAGCGTCAAATATCCAACGGCTTACAATCACTGGTCAAGGAAAGACTGGCGGCTGTTGAGTTTACTTGGTTAGATACAGGTACGGCCGAAGGACTAAAGAATGCCCGTCGGAAATTTTCGGGAGCAGGTGGAGCCGATCATTTCGATTTTTCCAAGCAAGATGAATATCTGTATTTTGTTGGAGACCGCGTCATAAAATATTTTGCTGATAGCCAGATTGCGCTTGGTCGCGTTGAGCGAGCCAAGTCATTACCAGGAATTGTGCCAGCTATTATCGGCTATACCAGTCACTTTTTTGTCTACCGGAAATTACCAGGCTTAACACTTTATCAGTCTTTGGATCGTAGCTTGTTTAAACAATTCTTACGGTGGCTGGATAAGGCGATGTGGAGCAAGGATGTCTCAAAAGCAGTAGCCGATCCCGAGTTTAAGGAAGCCTGCTGGAATTTTTATCATGATAAAACTTATGCCCGTGTCGCCAAGTACTTCGCGATTGAGCAAGAAGAAGATACCTCGCTGGTAATCAATGGTCAGCCAGTGCCAGCTCTCGGCCGAATGTTGGATCAAGTGCCGTGGGCATTACTACGGATGGGCCTGCCGTCAATTTTTCATGGCGACCTGCAGTTTGATAATATCCTGGTGACCGGCCGTGCCAGCCAGCCCTTTGTCTTGGTTGATTGGCGTCAGGATTTTGCCGGTTTACTAGCTGCCGGTGATCGCTATTACGATCTGGCAAAGCTCTATGGCGGTATGATAATTCCTTATCATTTAATTAAGAAGAATCTTTTTTCGTATTGGCGTCACGACAACAACATTCATTTTGATTTTCATCAAACTTTTTCATTAATTGAGGCCCAGGGCGTCTATAAAGATTTTATTGTCCGGCGTGGTTATGATTGGCAGCATATCCAACTGTTAACTGCCTTAATATTTTTAAACATGGCGCCCTTGCATGAGCCACCTTTCCGGCAAATGCTGCGAGCCTTGGGATCGCTGCTGCTGCACCGGGCTTTAACCAATACCACTGCCCAGCCGCCGGGTAAAAATATTGAGGATAGGGCAGCCCAGTCCGCCATATGATTTCAAAAGATACCGTCGCCTATATCTCAATTGCAGCTCGCCCCAGTAATTTTGGCACCACTCTTTTCAACGCTGCTTTTAGGCAGGTGGGCCTTAATGCCATTTATCAGGCCTTTAAAGTCAACCCGGGGGAATTAGCCGGAGCAATTGCCGGTATTCGCAGTCTAGACATAAAGGGTTGCGGCGTATCGATGCCATTTAAACAGCTGGTCATTAAATATTTGGATCGCGTTGATGCTACCGCCCGCAAAATTGGCGCTGTTAACACGATCGTTAATAAGCGCGGCCGGCTAGTTGGTTACAATACCGATTATGAGGGAGCGCTGGCTGTATTAAAAAAAATAAGGGGGTTGTCGCAAAGCCAGGTCTTATTGCTGGGCGATGGGGGTGTGGCCCAGGCCATCGCCTGCGCGCTGGCCAAATTAAAACCGGCGGCTGTTTATGTGGCTAGCCGCGAGGCGCGCACCGGCCGGGCATTAGTTAACAAGTGGCGATTGGCTGGCTGGATTCCTTGGAACAACCGGGCCAGTGTGCCGTCTCATTTGTTGATTAATGCGACACCGATTGGCATGGCACCGCGGGCACAAGCCATGCCGATTCCAGCCACCAGCCTGGATAAATTTACAACGGTTCTAGATGTAGTGTTATCGCCGCCTGAAACGGCACTGCTGCGTGCAGCCAGGAAGAGAGGACTTAAGATTCTGTGGGGTTATGAAATGAGTCTGCACCAGGCTATGCAGCAATTTTCACTTTATACTGGTAAACCAGCCCCGCGCCGGGTTATGGAGCGGGCCATGAAAAGCCTGTGGTAATGACAGTGCCAACAAAAAACTCTTGGCTATATTCGCTGCGATATAACTGGCGTCTTTATCGTCAGGCCTGGCAGTATGTACACAGTTATTCTCGTTATATGTGGGGGGCGGTAGCACTGTCTGTGTTTTTAAGCGTCACCAGCGGCTTTGCCACGTATTCTTTTTTACCAGTTTTCTCTCTGGTATTTGAAGGCCAGCATGAACTGCCGGCCAGGAATAAGGCCAGCAATACCCCGCGGGAGGGGCCGCGTCTTCCCTGGCACAGTTTTACAACACAGCTTGGACAGCGGTCTAATAATCTGCTGCAAAAGGTTGCCGGCACCGGTTCTGTCATAAGTCGTTTGGCACGGCTGGCAGTCTTTATTTCGGCCTTAACAGCCATTAGTACGGCTCTGACCCTAGCGGTTGATTATCTATTTATTTTAATCCAGGCGGCCGGCAGCCGGCACTTGCGCGAGGTTGTGTTTAAACATCTAGTCTCACTGCCGATGAGTTACTTCAATAAAGGCAGAATTGGTTACCTGTTATCGCGGGTAGAGAATGATATTGGCGGTACTGTTTCCATGGTGGCTAAAAGCTTATCGGACATCATTCTGCATAGCTTTATGTCAGTGACTTTTTTAGCACTGCTTTTTTTTATAAATTACCAACTAGCCCTGTTTCTGATGCCGATACTTCTATCCTCCGGTTTTTTTGCGGCGCTAATCGGCACATGGATTAACCGCACCCGTAAACGTATCTTGCAGCTGCATAGCGAAACGGTTGCTTGGCTACAGGAATTTTTGGCCGGCATCAGAATAATCAGAGCTTTTGCGGCCGAACGTTATGAGCAGCAGCGCTGGAGGAAATATCTCAACCGGGGGTACCGGCTAGAAGTAGTCGGCAGCTTAAACAAAATTCTTCCCTCGCGGCTGACAGAATTATTTGTAGTTTTATTTTCGGCCGTGATCATGCTGGCGGGTGGTTGGATGATTACACAGCAGCGGGCGACTGTCGCGGAGTTTTTGGTATTCTTTATATTATTGGTTCGCTTTCAGCGGCCGGTCAGCGGGCTAGTTCATGTTTGGTGGCACATCCAGAACGGGCTGGCTTTTTCCGAACGGATTTTTTCTCTCCTGGAAGAACCAGCCGAAAACATTAAGGGACGCCGCGCGTTACCGACTCGGGTTGAGACTATCAGCTTCGAGCGAGTGGCTTTTAAATATGAGAATGAATTAGTGCTGGAGGACATCAACTTTACGCTGGCGGCTGGCAAGCTAGTAGCGCTGGTTGGCCCCAGTGGATCGGGAAAATCTTCAATTGTGGATCTGCTACTCCGTTTTTACAATCCCACCAGCGGCCTGATTAGGCTTAATGATCTGGATATTAGTGAACTGCCTCTCCGCCCGTATCGCGCGCTTTTTGGCGTGGTTACGCAGGACACTTTTCTCTTTCATGACACTGTGCGCCGCAATATTCTGTACGCGACCGACCAGCGGGTATCGGAGAAGGATTGGCTGGCGGCCGCCCGGGCAGCCCGGGTTGATGATTTTGTGAAAGATTTACCGCAGGGATACGAAACAATGGTCGGGGAGCGAGGAGCACGTTTCTCGAGCGGACAGCGACAGCGGATTGCCTTAGCTCGCGCCATGGTTCGCAATCCCGCCGTGCTGGTTTTAGACGAGGCAACCAGTGCGCTGGATTCCGTTTCCGAACGGCAGGTACAAGCGGCTATTAATGATCTGATACAACGGCGAACAACCTTGGTCATTGCTCACCGTCTCTCCACCGTGCGCCGGGCCGATCAGATCTTGGTACTGAGTGAGGGTCATATAGTTGAGTCCGGCCGGCATGAGGAGTTAGCCAGGCGCGATGGTCTTTATCGGCATCTCTGGCGCCTGCAAACGGAAGCGGTAGCGGCGATATAAAACTATGCTAGTATCTTTTTATGGCTAACCCTGTTGTCGCTACCCTCATCTTGAATCGAAACCTGCCGGAAGTCTCTGATAGGCTGGTTGAACATCTGCGCCGCTATAATGGCAATATCTCCGATTATTATGTGATCGAAAGTGGGTCAGATGCCAATAAACTGTCGCGCTACTACAGTTTCTGGGCCAGCTGGCCGGAGGCGCTGGCCAAAGGATTACACTATCCGCGTGGCTTTAATTATGGACTGCAAGAATTGGACCGTACTGGTAAAAGATATGGTTATTACTTTTTCGTCACTGGCGACTCGCGATTTCCGGAAGAATCAACCATCAAGATCTTACTAGCAATCATGGAGCAATACCCCAATATTGGCATCTTGTCGCCACTGTCGCCCGATTGGGGAGAAGTTAAGTATTTTAGGGATGGCAGTGACTTGAAGTGTGTCTGGTTAATACCACATGTTAGTTGGCTGGTGCGGCGCGATTTACTTGACAAAATAATTGTCAGGGATAATCCGTCTTATATGAATTATTTTTACGATGGAACAAATTTCCGCGGCTATGACGCGGATACGGAAATTATTATCAGAGGGTACCAGAACGACTTTGCGACCGCGGTGACTTCCCGTGCCAAGTTTAGAGAGGATTTGGATTTAACTGACAAGAATGCGGATGTTATGAGGACAGAGCACAAACTTTTACACCAGAGGCTAATGTACGAAGAAGGCTTAGAGTGGATGCGCCAGAAGTACGGCTTTCGCAGCAAGTTAGAAATGCGCGATTGGGCAGTGAGAGAATACAACAGTTGGCTTAAACGAAATCCGAAATATGAACAGTTGTCTATTAGAGCTAGAGCCCGTTAATCATTATGTTGAACAAGGCAACCGCCGCCATTATATTAAATCGCAACTTGCCCGAGATTACCGACGAGCTGGGGGGAAGGATCTTGCAGCACGACCAACAGGACGTTGATCTGTTTGTCGTCGAGAACGGAAGCGATCCCGGCAGATATTCTCGCTTCGCCAATATTATCTTCAGCGAATCTTTTGGACCAGCCCGCGGCATCAACGAAGCACTATTAAGACTGCTGGCGAAACCCTATACATACTTTTGGGTAAGCTTCAATGATGCCCGTTTTAAGAGTCAGTCTTTTTTGCAGAGAGCCCTGGCGGTGATGAAGCAGCGGCGAGACGTTGCTATGTTTACCGGGTATTGGCCAGGCAATATGAGGATTATGGGGCAGCAGAATTCGTTGGCCACGGTCAGCTTTTTTGATCCACTTAGTTTTGTTGTTTCCCGGTCGGCGCTAGAAGTTTGTCAAAGTTATAAGCCCTTACCGCTTACGCCCCTTTGGGATTCATCAAATTTTTCCAATCATTACAATATTCTGGGGACGGCCTTAGCTCTTTATAACGCCGGCCTGTGCATCGTGGCTGACCCGCAGCACCAAATATACGAATTACAGGAACCGGCTGACAGCAGCTCGCAGCTGGCACGCGGCTGGGACGATCAAACCTGGAAGCGTGTTGTCGGGCCCAAGACGACCGCAGCCTGGTTGGCGCGTGCCTGGCCCCAACATAAAGGTGATCTCAAGACGGTGCGTGACCGGGTGATAAAGGACATTGAACAGGTCGCCAACCAGACCACTGCCGGGGCGGCCAAGTCTGGCAGAAATGGAATAGCTCATGCCCTAACCAGATTAACAGCCAGGCTCCAATGATGTTTGATGAGTTGGAACAAATTATTGCTCATTATCCGCAAATAGCGGTCAAGGATGAACGCTTTATCACGGCCCATTATTATGTTGAGGCGACGTATGATGTTGCTAAGGCAGCCGCTAAAGTAGCTTCGCATCAATCAACGGCTGCCAGCGTCTGGGGCGAAAAAACTTTACTAGATAGATGTTCTGCCAAAGTCAGCAATGTTCAATATATTGACAGTAAGACAAAGGGGCTGGTGGCAGTTTCTTTTCCGGTAGAAATGTTTGGTCAGCCTGTCTATTCGGGCGACATTCTGCACATTGTCAGCGGAGCAGTTCAGCACGATGAATCCGAACATCGCATCTTTTATTTGCGGGAGCTGGAAATACCATCGGCAGTGCTAAAAACCTTCCCCGGGCCTCGCTTCGGTACTAATTTATTTGTCGGAGCCGAATTGCCGGTGATCGGCACTATTATTAAACCTTGTTCGGGAATTAACCTTAATGACTACGAAAAGATCTTCAATGACTTAGTTGGTTTTGAGGATTTACAGTTTATTAAAGAGGATGAGAATTTGTTTCCGCACTTTAGACATTGTCCGCTAGCAGAGCGGCTAAAAATAGCGTCCAGGATTATAGAGCGCTCCGGGCGGAAAATATTATTTGCTCCTCATATTAGCAGTAACCCTCGGGATTTTTTTACTAACCTTGGCCTGGCAGCTGAAGCAGGGTTGTCGGCAGTGATGTTTAGCGAAACGTATTACGGCGGTCTTTTTCGGGCGGCTCGTGATCAGATTGAAGAGAAAGGCTGGAAACTGGCTATTTATGCGCACAACGGCGGTATTTGCGTGAAGACTTCGCATATCAATCGGATAGTACTGGATCGGCTGGCCCGCTTAGACGGAGCGGATATGCGGCAAACGGCTCCGACGGGCGAGACTTGTTACTTGCGGCCGCTAGCCTGGCAGCGAGATGCCGATGAACATGTCCTGACTAATGACAGAGACGGCAAGAAGGCAACGATTTGCGTGCGAGCGGGGGGACTGGATCAGGGTAACTTATTACAAAATTTATATGAATGTGCCGGTAACATGAACCATTACATGTTCTTAATGGGGTCGGCCATAAACTCTATAAAAGATGAGGCCGGCAAATATGACCCGACAGTGGCTATTCGGGCGATTCGGGAAGTGCTGGAGTTGTATCGCCGCCGCGTGGTTGTCGGCAGTGTTCCCGAGCTATATGCCTTAGCGCGAGCTGAGGGCTTAAGTAATTTAGTCCATTGTTTGTCACAGCGATATGAGTTTGCAAGACTTCCGGCAAATTCTTAAAAGCATTATTGTATGCAGGTTGTAGTACCGGCAGCGGGGAGGGGGCTGCGCTTCCTGAGCGAGGGATATAAAGGGCCCAAGCCTTTAGTCAGTGTCTTTGGTAAACCGATAATCCGCTGGTCTACTGATGGTTTGCGCGGTGTCGATAATGCCCGCTTTATTTTTTTGGTTTTGCAGGAGCATATTGATCAATTTGACATTGATCGCCGGCTGCAAGAGCTTTACGGAAGCTGTGCGGTTATACCGGTGGCCGGAGTGACCGAAGGGGCGGCGGCAACTGTTTTGCTGGCCAAGCCGTATTTAGACCCGAAAGAAGAGTTTCTAATTGTTAATTGTGATAATTTGTTTTCGATAGATTTTCAGCACGTAAAAAAACAACTTACTGATGAAGACGACGGCGTCATTTTTTACTTTGCCTCGAATTATGATCGTTGGAGCTACGTTCAGGCGGATGGCCGCGGTTTGGCTGTTCGGATTGCTGAAAAAGAAGTTATTTCTGACAAAGCCACGGTCGGTTGCTACTATTTCCGTAGAGCGGAGTTGTTTGTGGACGCGGCCGAGTATATGATTAAAAACAATATACGCACCAAAGGCGAATTCTATGTGTCGCCATCATATAATATTTTAATCGAGCGCGGCAGTCGGATTCGGGTCATGCCCGTTGATTTTCACTTCAGTCTGGGGACGCCGGAGGAGTTGGCCAGTTTTAAAGAGATTTTTTCAGCGATCGGCCAGCGCTTGCCAGTTTCAGGCTAGCGGGGTGTTATAGATGATTTGGGACCGAATCAGGTATGATTGGCAGTGCTTGACTCATCGTATCTACCTGTTTATCTGGCATGTTTTAGGCTACAATAGGCATCCCGAAAAGCACCAATTTGTTAACCGGCTAATCTGTGTCGACGATGTTCAGTCTGGTCGGCTGCCGGCGGTGCATCGCTTTGCTATTAAGCAATCCTGGGGCCATCCGTCGCAGTATCCCAGGGGGACAGAACCTCATGCTTGGTTTTTATTCAAGCAGTACTATGACCAATAACCGACCCTGGCTATTTCTTGATATGGCTGGGACGGTCTTTGCCAGTCCCATAGATTGGGAAAGGGAAAACCTAGCCGGCGCCCGTTTATTAGTTGACTGGTTAAAGAAGCAAGGCGAAAAAATTGGAGATAAATCCAAGGTTGTCGAGAAAGTATTAGACGAAGGCAGGCGGCTTAGAACCCGAGCCAAGCAAGCTCGTATTGAATATCGATTATTTGATGTATTAAAAACGGCCTTGTCGCAGTTAGGACACCAACTGGATAATAATCAATTAAAACAAGCAGAACTAACCTACCTCCGTCCAGAGCTTTCCCTGACAAAACCGGCTGAAGGCGCGCCGGAGGTACTGCGTCGGCTGAAGCAGGAAGAATACGGCTTAGCCATATTATCCAATACGCCATCCGAAGAATTTGTTTGGTCGTCTCTAAAAGCTTACGGGCTGGAGGATATTTTTGATCACGTAATAATTTCAGCCCAGGTCGGCTACCGTAAGCCTCACGATAAGTTTCTTGAATATGTGCGAACACAAATTCAATTTATGCCCGAACAAACACTAATGGTTGGTGATCGTCTGTATGACGATATTGGAGCCGCTCGGGGCTTAGGTGTCCGCGGGATCTGGTTTGCGGCGCAACCGCACTCGGATAACAAGCCATACGCCGGGCTTTTAACCCCTACAGCCACGGTGGATAATTTTCAGGAACTATATAAAGTAATTAAGAGCCTGATATGATCAAACATATAATTTTTGATCTTGATGGGGTGTTAATCGATGCCCGTGAGCTGCATTATGAGGCATTGAATCGAGCGCTGAAAAAGCATGGCCAGGTTATAGAACGCGATGAACATTTGGCGGTATACGACGGCTTGCCAACTCGCCGTAAACTTGAACTGCTTTCAGCTAGAAAGGGGCTGCCTAGGCGGCTGCATAATGAAATTTGGCAAGAAAAGCAGCGGCAAACACAGCTGGTAATTAAAGAAAAGTTTACTCCCGATCAGCAATTAATTACCCTGCTTGATCGCTTGTCCCAAGAAGGCTATACGATTTCTGTCTGTTCTAACTCGGTTCGGGCCACCGTCGAACTGATGCTGAAGCACAAAGGGCTGCTAGCAAAGGTCAGATTTTTCTTATCTAATGAGGATGTCCAGCACTCCAAGCCTCATCCTGAAATGTATTTGCGGGCGTTTTTGCAGCTGGGTGCTATGCCAGCCGAATGCTTGGTGGTCGAAGACTCCCATCACGGCCGCGAGGCTGCCCAGGCGGCGGGGGCACATCTGTGCGGCGTGGCTGGACCGGCGGAAGTTACATACGAGCGAATCAAAGAGGCAGTCGATTTGGCCGCCGGAGCGGCAGCTAGTCGGCGCATTATTCCTAAATGGCAGGGACGGCGGCTGCGAATCGTTATTCCAATGGCGGGAGCGGGCCGAAGCTTTGAGCGGGCGGGGCATACCTTTCCTAAACCACTGGTGGATGTGTTGGGTAAACCCATGGTGCAATGGGTCGTGGAGAACATGAACGCGGAAGCTCAATATATTTTTGTTGTGCGGCAGGAACATTATGAAAAGTACAGCCTGCCATACCTGCTTAATTTGATTGCGCCGGGCTGCTTCATTGTTCAACTGGCGCAGCCGACACAAGGAGCCGCTTTATCAGTCTTGGCAGCGGAGGAATTCATTAATGGGCCTGATCCCCTGGCTGTTGTCAACTGCGATCAGTTGCTGGAATGGAACAGCAACGAGTTTTTCTACGCGATGGCGGCTGATGAATGTGATGGCGGGCTGGTGACGTTTACTTCTACACACCCGAAGTGGAGCTATGTGAAGATGGGGGAAAATGGTCTGGTGACGGAGGCGGCCGAAAAGAAGCCAATTAGCAGCCACGCAACAGCCGGCGTTTATTATTTCGCCCATGGCGATCAATTTATTCAGCATGCCCGGGCTATGATTGAAAGTAATGTGGCTACTAACGGCGAATATTTTATTTGTCCGGTTTACAACCAGTACGTGCAGACAGGAGGGCGAATTCGGGCCTTCCCCATCGATAAAATGTGGAGTTTTTCCACTCCGGAGGATCTTGATTTCTTCCTGCAGCATTATGATAATACCCAGGAGGCTGATCAACTCATTCGTCCATCATCTGTTACTATGGTCAGTCCGGTAACGGTAGTAAAAAAAATATGATCAATATTGTTGTCCCCATGGCTGGTTCAGGACGACGCTTCGCGGAGGCTGGGTATGTTGTGCCGAAGCCTTTTATTGAAGTGAGGGGTCGATCAATGATTGAGCTTGTGCTGGACAATCTAAAGATACCTAACTCACGGTTTATTCTGATCGCCCAAAAGCAGCATAGACAGTCATATGCTCATTTTTTTAAGCAATGGCAGGAGAAGTTTAGAGCGAACATTGTGGACATCGATGGCTTAACTGAAGGCGCTGCCTGCACGGTCTTGCGGGCAGTACGGCACATAAACAATGACCAGCCTCTCTTAATGGCTAACAGTGATCAAGTAGTTGACAGGCCGATCCAAGAGCTTGTCGAAGATTGCCAGAGCAGGCAACTAGACGGATCCATCCTGACATTTCCTTGCCATGATCCCAAGTGGAGCTATGCTCGCACGAACGACCAGGGCATAGTCGATCTGGTGACTGAGAAAAAAGTAATCAGCAGCCACGCTACCGTGGGAATCTACTATTGGCAGCGAGGCCGGGATTTTGTGGACGCTGCGTCAGAAATGATTTCACACAACGATCGGACTAACAATGAGTTTTATACAGCTCCAGCCTATAATTATGCTATTCGCGCCGGGCAAAAAATTGGCATTTACGAAATTGCCGACCAGCAGATGCACGGCCTCGGCACACCCGAAGATCTCCAGGTTTATTTGACCGAGCAGCAACAGCTAGTGCGATGACGAAAAAAGATCAGCTATCCTCCCTGGCAGTGGCCATAAGTTTGTATGACCGCTGGGACGAGGCGCAGGGACTGCTGGAGTTGCTCCGTCTTAACTGGCAGACCGGACCAGGTTTATACATTGCTGTTACCAGCACTGCCCCAGAAGATCAAATGCCGTCCTGGGTTAACCGCTCGCTGGCAGACAAACTATTATTTGGCAGCAGCTACGCATTGCCTGCCCGCCGTGGATCCGTTCTTCGTCCCCTCCATGATCGGCGTTATGGCGTTTTTAAGACCAAGCTGCGAGCCAGAACGTTAGACTGTATCAGCCGCGGTTGTGCCCAGGCGGCAGACACCAGTTGTGACTATACGCTTCATCTGCACGCCGCCGCCTGGCCGCTGAAGGAAAAAGTTATTTATGACATTGTTGACAGAATGCGCCAGAATAATTACCTCTTTGCCGCTCGCGGCTACGGCAAAAACTACCTCGACGGTAAACACCCCGCTGGAGATATTGATGATAATTTCTTTTTTATCGACAATCGGTTTGCGCGCCACGTTGATTTTTGGAATTTTAATCCGGCCGAGGATGCTGATCGTATTGGCAATGAGGGACGGTTGGCGCGCCGCGTGTATCAAGTATGCCGAGATGAACAGGTTTATTATTATGAGAATTTTTCGCGAGCTGACGATTTTGTCTTTCCGGCCGCAGCCGACCAGCGACGCGTTCAGCCCTACAATTATCACAAGCCTACCGGAATGCTGCGCTCGCATGACATGCACTGGCAGGCCAGGCTGTGCGCCCGGTTTGGTTATCACGGTCCGTTTCTTGATCTGCTGGTTGCGCGTGAATTGCCAACCGCAACTGCCAGACAATCAATGAATAAAAAATAATGAAAGTAGGCTTTGTTGTTGAAACCATCAGCAGTTTGAAAGTAATTGGACCTATGCTGACTGCTGCCTTGCCGGCAGGTATTACTCCAATTGTGCTAATGCCGCAGTGGCGCAAAGGCAAGCCGTACGACACAATCACGCGGAAGTTGCTTTTGGCAACATTTCCGCACTTGCGGGGTGAAGATGCACTGCTATACGAGTCCGGCAAGCTGCCGGACACAGTGCAGGATGCCGGTGTAGGAATTGTTTGTCTTTTGAATCCATATCGAAATTTTGCTCGGGAGGTTTTCGCTATGGCACAGCGGGGCGTTGCGGTGTACGGCCTTGATTACTTTGCCAACTCGGTGTATGTAGCTGCCTCTCATGACGATCCGAAACTTATTCGACGGAGCTTGTCATCCTTAACCGGCAGGGTCGTGGCCAGTGAATACTGGCGGGATCTGGAGTTCCTAGTGGCTCCTAGGCACCGCCGGTGGGAAGATAAATTCAGCTGTCTGGGGACGCCCCTGATAGACGTGTTTAGCGATATTGATCGGGATGAAGCCCGCTTCAGAATGAAGCTGACGAAAGGGCGACCAATAGTTTCCTTATTTACCCCGAACATACGAAGCCCCGAAGCGTACTGGTTTTACGGAGCGGCCACGATGTATAAACTGTGGCGTCTGGCTCGAATGGTTCGTCAGTATTGCAGCGACCGCGGATATTACTTAGTCGTAAAGTCGCGGGAAAAGCAATGGGAGGCAAAGCCATTCGCAGCCGTGGCCGACCAGATCCTCCAGGATATTTCTGGGCAGGTGCACCCTTCTACCTCGGCCTTGCTCTTGAGCTGCAGCATCATGGCGCTGCACTTCGGATCAATGATGCCGCTGGAGGCTGCGGCTGCCGGTGTTCCGTCGATTGCCTTTTCGCCCGGGTCGATTGATAAACTTCACAGGTATATGCGCCCTTGGGCCCGGCGAATCGTATTAGATCGGGTTCTCACACCACATCCAGGTTCGTTGTTTCAATATGAAAATGTGAGCAGAAGTTTGCCAATTAGCGTGCCAGCGAGAGAATTTGCGGCGGTGGCTGACAGCATGCTAGATTCCCTACCAGATGCAGCAGGAACATACAACGCATTTAACAACTTCTTCTCTGGACGGGACGAGAACAGCACAGTCACGGAGCGTATCTTTGCCCAGCTTAAGCGTTCCTCGGCTACAAGTCGCCGCCAACGGGCTGCTGAATTATCTGCTCCAGCAAAAATCGGCGCGTCTTAGCGGGGAGCCGCATCATATTATTGATTTGCTGCGGCGGCAGATTGAGGCGGCCGGTGAGCTCTATCCGCGGGGGGATACCAGTCATGCCATTTTGCTCGATCCGTTTGTTGCACCATCCGATGAGAAATTCGAACCCGTCAGGAATTTGCAGAAAGGCTTTCAGGCTGTAGCCAAAGATATTGTTAATGCTGTTGTTTTTTCCAGTATTGCTACGGGGGATATCGTTCCCTATTGGAGTGATGTTGATATTATGGTGGTTGTTAAGGACGAAGCGATTATGGATGTCGGCCGGTTCCGGAGCTTACGCGAGAGGGTGCTGAAACTTGAAGATCAGCTGTATCAGTTTGATCCTTGGCAGCATCACGGTATTCAATACATCACCGAAACTGATATGAGGTTTTATCCTGAATCGTTTTTACCGATGGCGACAATGGAGAAGGGGAAATCGCTCCTAGCAGCATCGTCTTTGATTTTTCATGTCCGGGATTCCAAGGAAGAGCAAGTACGGTATTTTTACGAACTGGAAAAACTGATGACGCAGGCGGTTAAACAGGGGGAGCTGCGGCATCATGATAAGGATAAATCTTTTTTAAAAAATGATTTTGCCGGTGCGGAAGATAATTTCTATCAATTCAAATACTTTGTTTCTGTGGTTCTGCTGTTGCCGAGTCTCTATATTGCTCTGGTTGATAAGCCGATATACAAGCGCGAATCCTTTGAGCGGATACAGGATTACTTTAGCGAAGAAGAACTAGAGCTTGTGCGGGCGTGCGAGAAGGTGCGTCGTCTGTTTACGCATGTTCAGCCGCGCGGGAATGAAATTCCACAGGAGGTCATTCCGGTGCTCGGCAACCATTATTTCGAGCGGGCACAAACGCTTCTGGCAACAATGATAGCTGCCTATGAACGCCGTGAATCTGCCAAAGCCGCGTAAGCAAGCTGATTATAAGGCTGCCCAGGAAGGATTTCTCCAATTAGCGGGGGAATACCCGGATATCGCGGCCGTGTATAGCGGCGGGACTATGCGGCATCCGGGAATTTCTGATTTGGATTTTGTGGCGTGCGTGCGCGATAAACTAAGCGGACCGCTCAACATAGAAG
>CAYJWL010000006.1:0-18898 GCA_964373855.1 uncultured Candidatus Saccharibacteria bacterium | reverse complement strand
AGAAAAATTGCCGACTGACGTCGCCGAGCTAATCGGCGCCGGCTCAATACTAATAGTGAACGAAGCTGCCTTTCCCGACATCAAAATTATCGATGATTTCCCGCTGCAGCACCTCCAGGGCCGCCAATTCCAATTCAATGAATATAGCAGTATGGCATTTACCCTCTGCCGCGTTCTTGATTGGCTGCCCGAGCGGTTGTGGTCGCTCTGCCGTTTTAATATGGCTGCCGAGCAGGATGTAACCCGCGGACTGCAATTGCTCCAATCGCTGACGGTGAGCTTGCGGAATATACAGGGTCTTACAAAGGAAACAGCCTATGATAAATTTATCCAATCTGTAGAGGACATGAGGGGGGAGTGGTTTACTCGGGCGGATTCGCTCGAAAAATTTTCTGGTATGATCGAAGAAGCACAGCGCGTTGCCGCGCGTGCTCTTGACGATATTCACCAATGGCTGGTGCGCTCGGGCGCTGTGCGGGTGACTGTGCCCGAACCGCAGTCTCTGGCTTTTTCTATCCCGCGGGGGCCGCAGTTTTATTTTGGCGACACTGTTTCCTTTACCGGAAACACAGTAACTGTGCCGTGGAGTGTGGCCGCGTATCTTCAAGCTCAAATTAAAGCGACTGATGGATTCATCTCGCGCGAACTCTCTGCCTCCTTTAGCACACCAATGACGCTGGCCTTTGAGATCGCCTCGGAGCTTGAGACAACTATTACCGCCCGCATGGAATATGTTGAATCATTGGCTGCATTCTTTCAGGAAAACGGCATCAGGAGGGGGCTACTGAAATATGGCTGGTTTCTTTATGCGCCGGCAAAAACCTGAAGTTTTGGTTGTCCATTGTGTTGATGCGGAAGGGCCAATTGGGGGCAATGTTCGCCGCCGGCCGGATGGAACAAAGGAGTTTATGGATAACTGGGGGGATATCGAACGCAGTCTCAAACAACTGACCAGCCGTGCCTTCCGGCGGCAGTGGGCCGACGCATTTGGCAATCCGTATATGTACAACTGGTTCATCATGGATTTTACTGGATTTCGCACTAATCCAAAAAAGAGAACTGCGATATACAACGATACGTATGATCACTTTAAAAAGTTTCCTACGTCCGGCGATGGATTTTACTGGCACTACCATCATCCGCCCCGCAGCGGGGCTGGCGATACGTGGAGCAGCAGCTGGCATTCCAGCGATGAGTATTCGAATATTCTCCTGCATCGGCTGGTGGAGAGAGGTGATTGGCCGGAAGCCTTCCGCGCCGGCGGCACCATAGAAGATAATGCATGCTCGCTGTGGCTTGAGGATACTATCATGATTGACTACTCGAACCGTGTATCGGGCAAAGCAAAGCCGACGCGCAACATTAATGATTTTAACTGGTACGGCGCACCTGATCATTGGGGGTTTTATCATCCCTCCCGGTCGAATGTTTTGCGGCGGGGCAATTTGCGCCGCTATCTTGTCCGGTCGGTAGATCTATGGTCGAGATTGCATGAGCTGACTGTGGCAGAGGTTGAGGAAGCATTCCTGCAGACTGCCCGCAGCCGGCAGCCTGCTATTCTTAGCTTCTTCAGCCACGATCATCGGGATATGAATGATGAAACGCGCTATGCTATCTCACTGGTCAAGCTTGTTTCAAGACGGCATAGTATTCCCTGGCGTGTGTGTAATGCGCTTGAAGCTGTACAGCGCGCTGATAAGATCCGTCCGACGAAGGTTTCGGTGAAGGTTCGCCGATCTGGCCAGAGTCTGCAACTTCACTTGAGCCAGCCCATATATCAGCAGTTTCCGTGGCTTGGGGCAAAGATGCCAGACGGCACATTGACATGGCTTCCCGTAGTGCGGCGAAGCTCCCGCCGTTTCGAGATCACCGGCTGGGGTGAGGCAAAAAAGATCGTGGCGGGCGGCACGTCAGAATCTGGCGATAAATTTATTCATACGATACGATAGGCCGATGTCGGCTCAGGGGGTAATAGCAATCATACCGGCGCGGGGAGGCAGCACGCGCTTGCCGCGAAAAAACATTTATCCTTTTTTCGGCCGGCCGCTGCTGGCATACACCATTAAGGCCTGCCAGGCTTCGAAGTTTGTTAACCGGGGCATATATGTTACGACCGATGATGCGGAAATAGCAGCTGTTGCCCGCAGGTTAGGAGCAAACGTGATCGACCGGCCCTCCCACCTGGCGGATGATTTAGTTTGGACGCAGGATGTGCTCAAACACGCGGTCGAATACCTGGAAGGCAAAGGGATTGCCTTTGATGTGGTGGCGCGTCTGCATGCCTCGCCGCAAATTGAGGCAGAAAAAATAGACGAAGCTGTTGCCAAGCTTCAGCGCAATAGTCTCTGGGAGGTGTTTAGTGTCAATCAAAAGGGGCTGGAGGACGCTGTTATTCATATCCTTCGCAAGCAGTGTATCTGGCAGCAGGCGCTCTCCGTCTATCAGGGGATTGTGACAACAAATTACGTTGATGTGCACACGAAGGGAGATTTGGATGCTCTGGAAAAACTGAGGGTTGATGAAATAGAACAGGAGTCGCTGAAATTTTTGGCGCAACTACAAAAACAGTACAACCATGCATCACTGTGGAATGAGGCGCGATATATTTTGGGGAGACCGCGGCGCCTGTGGGTGTGGCAGATGAAGGTGCTCCTCTGGCAGCGGTGGCAGGCGATTAAAACCGCCAGTCCAGAGCTGCGTGAACTCCTTTACGCAGCTCGTGCTTTCGAGGTTAACAAATCAAATCGAGTACTCGATTTGGGGTGCGGGTTCGGGATGTACTGGCCGATTCTTAGGGAGTTTGGCTTCCGGACATTCGTCGGGGTTGATTTGTTTGATTTGCGCCTACGCGAGGCATACTACGCAGCGGCCAAGGAATATATCGCTCATTTTTGCGGCGATTGCCGGACGCAGCTCATTATGGACGACGCCAGAAATCTTAGCGCCCACAATCTTATCGCTGATACATTCGATGTGGTGCTGGCCGTAGCTACCGAATCGACTAAATTACGGTCCACTGGCATTCCGCGCAGCACTGTGGACGAGATCCGGCGGCGGTACGGCAGCCCACAGTGCATTCCTGTATTTACTGATGGTACGATAGCCCCTTCTGCCGCTTAGTGTGGCCATACATGTACTAGTGATGTGGAAAAAGATGGCTTGTCGGTACCAGGCAGCGGGAACAGTATAACAGCATGCAGCAGACATACGTCGTTGGGGAGCTGGGGCAGAACCATAATGGTTCTGTTGATATTGCCAAGCGCCTGATTGATTTGGCGTCCATGCCTGTGCTGGACGCCGATGGACGAGAGTATGCTCCCATGAATGCAATTAAGTTGCAGAAACGAGATTTGAGGCACGAACTTACGGCTTCGGAGATGGCCAAACCATACGATTCTCCTCATTCGTTTGGCAAAACGTATGGCGAGCATCGGGCGGCGCTGGAGCTTACTGACCAGCAGCATTTTGAGCTTTATCAGTATGCCAAGGCGCGGGGACTTGATGTGGTGGAGACAATCTGCAGTCCGGGCGCGCTTTCCATTTTGACGTACTTCACACCGGATCGCTTAAAAGTAGCCTCGCGTGATCTGACGAATTTGCCGCTGCTGGAGGCCTTGGCCCAGACACAAATCCCCATCATTCTTTCAACTGGTATGGCTGGACCGCGGGAACTGACTGAAGCGTTGGAGATTATTACGAAGCATCACCGTAAGATTAGTATTCTTTACTGTTTATCCGAGTATCCA
Source organism: uncultured Candidatus Saccharibacteria bacterium (assembly GCA_964373855.1). Lineage (GTDB taxonomy): Bacteria > Patescibacteriota > Andersenbacteria > UBA10190 > UBA10190 > CAYJWL01. Next base: position 15,152 of record CAYJWL010000006.1, on the reverse strand, counting down.
TCTCCCTTCGAACACATTAATCTTCATACCATCACCTATCTTAAGAGCCAGTATCCGGATTACACTATTGGGTATTCTGATCACACCGTCGGCATCATGGTTCCCATTGCTGCCATGGCATTAGGCGCGCAAATCATTGAAAAGCACATGACCCTCAACCGGGCCATGAAAGGATCGGATCATGCCGGTGCACTGGGGCCAGATGGTGTCTTTCGTATGATGCGCGACATTCGCCATCTGGAGGAAGCATTGGGTGAAGAAACAATGGAAGCCCATCCAGCTGCCGAAGCGGCTCGCAAGAAGCTGGAACGGTCAATTGCGGCCAAGCGGGATTTGCATCCCGGCGAGATTATTTCTGGAAGTGATATTCATCTGCTTAGCCCCGGCACGGGCCTGCGCTGGCGGGAACGGCACAAGTTGGTTGGCCGGGAGATGAAAACGGCTGTGAAGAAAGATGAATTGATACTCGAAGAGCATGTTCAGCAGCCGCAACCGGAGGAGGTAGTCGCAGCCTGATAAAACCGCCATTAGCACTTGGCGGTTTTATTTTTCTTGTTTGGCTTGCAGTAATAGTTCAATGACTTCCCGCACGGCACCGCTGCCGCCGGATGCTTTGGTGACGTAATGAGCTTTGTTGCGCACGAGAGGGTAGGCGTCGGCAACGGCGATTGATACACCAGCGATGGCAAAGCACGGCAGATCATTTATATCATTGCCGACATAGACAACATGCTGTGGATTGATATTCTTCTGTTCGAGCAGTTCCTGCAGCCTGGCGCCTTTGTCGCCTAAGCCGTTGATGCAATCAAGCCCAAGCTTGGCGGCTCTTTTCTTGACGACAGAATTCCGCTCGGTAGATAGAATCATGACCTTAACACCAAAAGCAACAAGCTCCTGCAGGCCAAAGGTGTCACTGCGGTCACAGCGCACCATCTCTTCCCCTTGGTTGTTGATGTACACTTTGTTGTCTGTGAACACCCCGTCAAAGTCAAAGAGAAGAAGCCGGCATTCTTTCAATTGTGCTAACAGTGCTTGTGGTACCATGTGCTTTTGGAGAGAAAGTATAGTTGCTTGGCTGCGCGTTGATATTAAAAAGGACACAGTTGTTGATTTCTAATACTACATACCTTCATATTTCCGGCAAATTACTGCCTGAATATTACCTTCATCAGCCGGGATGCGGCCGTGAATTACCGTATATTTTTCACGAATGAAGTTGATGACTTTCTGCCGATCCTTTAACGCCTGCTTAGTATCCAAGCCCTTTCCTTCCGATCTAATGTAATCGAACATAAAGTAACCGCCGGGGCGCAGCTGGTTATACAGGTGTTCGACAGTTGACAATGGGCGGGGCAGATGCTCGAGCACGGTCATGCAGGTAATAACATCGTATGTATCTTTGAGTGGAGTGTTGCTGGCGGGATCAACTGGCAGTACGCGGACGTAGGGCTTGTTGTGAAATTTCCATTGCAAAAAATGGAGCATATAGGAAGGAATATCAGCGGCGGTGATGTTCACGTTCAGATCAGGGTAGTATTTCACTAGAGATTGCGTGATTGGTGCGAGCCCGCAGCCGAATTCGCATACGCGAGCACCTCTTGGAATATATTTGGCAATTCTATACGCGCCTGCAGGGTGAAGCGCGAGCTTGTATTGATATGCGAACAGGAGGTAGATAGCCTCGGGTGCCTGCCACGCACGCAGGAATGCTTCTTTGTCCTGTTCTTTGTCAACTTGGAGCGCCTGGAATTTTTGCCGATATATGCCGGAGAGGAAATAAAAATCATGCGGTTCAATCCGACGCAACCCCAGTTCTTTGACCCAATAATCGCGGAATTCAAAAAACCAGTTGAGCTTGAGGTGAGCATACATCAGCCGGCGGAGCAGGCCGCTGCTGTACAGTCCGGCGGTGGTATAGCGAGCCAGCACAGCCGTCGCCCGCGCGAAGAAATCTAAAGTGTCAGCGCTGCCGGCATCCGGCCTCCATGCCGCCTTATTTTTCTCTTGTTGATTCAGTAATCCTTGTATGTCCAGTTTAACGTCGTCGTATTTGTTCATAAGCGTCCCAATTGTTCTTAGTATCGTCGTGAACGAAGTAAAGCTTTTTTTATTTGATAGCCTTGGTGAGTGCCGGCCAACAGCAGACCGCGCAGCCGGCTGGAAAAGATCAAGGGCTTTTTCCTGGGAGATTTTTTGACCATTTGCATAAAGTCGATGTAGCTGACAGCTGCAGCTGAAATAGAAAAAGTCGGGATGTGAGATTGGTAATGCGCGGTATTTTGGAACACTTTATCAATCGCAGGAATCGCTTCGTCAACAGTGGCAAAGAGCTCGCCTCCCTGCTGCACAAGTTCTAGATGCCCGCCGCTTTGGCGGGCAACAGCCGGCAGGCCGCAGGCCAGTGCTTCGATTAAGCTGTTGGAACACGGATCGTTTTCGGAGGCAGTTAGATAGATGTCGTGCTGGCGCAGGATGTCAGACAGGCGCTGCGGTGATTGTGGCGGCAACATGGTGATGTTCTGAAATGGTATGGGGGAGTTTCCGACAAATGTCATCTCGTATTTTCTCCAATCAAGATTCTCGTCTAGATATTTATAAACAGAAAATCCTTTGCGAGGGTTGGGCGACCACGAAGCGGCAATAATCTTAATTTTCCTGGAGGCGGGTTGGCTATCTTCTTTTGGGTAAAATATGGCTGGATCCGGTGCATTGTGGATAACTGTTTCGTTCGGTGCGGATAGATTAAACATGGCTTTATTCTTCCGGCGTGACCACTGCGACTGAAACACAACGCCATCGGCAAATAAATGTACAAGGCGCGCAATCGTGCGGTCGGCAAAACGATCCTGGCCACGGAGCAGATGTATCGGCCCATCGATTCGAATGATGATAGCGCCGCCTGGATTATTCCGCCGGAATTTCGGCAGCTCGCGCAAGAGATGTGAAATGTTACCGGGGTTTGCATTTGCCAGCAGGACATCGGCCTGATTAGGTTGTGGCGCAAGAACGCCGTGCCGCTTGAACTCCTCCTTGAGTGCTTGAAGAAACTGATTGGCACCGCCAAAGGGACCGGCTTTGAATTGGTATGCGATATGAATTTTCATGTGTTTAGCAGCGGAGCATACAGCTCTTCATAGTAGCGGCGGGCGACGGCCGGCCAAGCGAATTTTTGTACATCAGATTGCGCCTGGGAAGTAAGGCGTTGGGCCAGAGAGGGATCTTTAATAATGCGCTCTGCCTGTATAGCTAATGTTTTGGCATCAGTGATCGGGGCGGACAAGGCATTGGCTCCGTCTTGGGCATAATCGGCTGCCATGCCCACAGGGGTGGTGACAACCGGAATCCCCGTTGCCCATGATTCAAGCAGGGCCAGCGGACCGCCTTCAACGCGAGAGGAGATGAGGTAGAGATCAAGGGCGGCATAGTATCTTGCTACTTTTGATATGTCGGCGACGTAGCCAATGTTGGTAAAAGCAATACCGTGCTGTTGCAGCTTGGCGGCAACATACCCGCGGGCCGGACCGACCAGCAAAACATGGACAGGATAATCTTTTGCAAGAAGAGTCACTGTATCAACGAGTATGTCCGGCCCTTTTTCAAGCTTCGGTTGCAACCCTCGCTGCCAGCCAACGCCGTCTTTTTGAAATGATCCGATAACGACCGCGTCATCGGGAATATTCAGCTCTTGGCGGATGCTGCTGCGATCCGTAGCTTTGATTTGTCTGAAGATATTGAGATTCACGCCCAAAGGAATAACAGTAATACGCTCTTCAGATATTCCCGCTTTTTGTAAAACAGACGCTGTGGTGCGGGAGGCAGTATGAAATCTGTGAATGTGCGGTGCGGCTTGCAACGCTTGAGGGATATGCCGGCTGACAGAGAAATGAAAGATCGTAAGTATTCGCTTCGTGGTGGCGTCTGCCACGCGCGGGCCGCTGCTGGAGAAGAATGTCGGCAAGGAGCCGTAGTGCACAATACTGTTGCGGAGGAGACGAGGCGAGGTGGTCACAGCTGCCCGGATAAGTTTCTGGCGGTTGAGCTCACTTGTTACTGCCTCGCCAACCTGGCGAATAGCCCAATTCGCTGATTCGACAATATACCAAACATCTTGTGTGGCTGTGGCGTTTTTATAGAGCGTGCTGGCTGCGAATAATTTGTCGCGTAAGCTTCTCATAGGTGCACTGCTCCAGAAGGATTTTCCTTCTTCGCTGTAAGAATATAATCGATTGTCAGGCTGGAATAAATAAAGTCGCCGAATTTTTGGAAGGGATGAAGCGGTATTCTCGCCAGGCCGCGGAAGATGGCATCTGCGCTTAGGCCCAAAACATTATTGATGAAATAAACAGGCATAAACAACGGGTCCGCGCCAAACGAAGCCAAAAAGTAGTTCATGAGCTGGAAGAGCGTGCCAAAGTAGCCAGTTGTTTCATCTACACCAGTAATTCTAAATTTCCGAAAGGCGTATATGAGACCATATTTCGTAAAACGGTAATAATCTACACGCCAGTATGGTTCTCTTTCCCGATTAAAGTTTTGTACCGGAGCATCTTTTGCCGGCAGGGCTGTGCTGTGGTTTTTCATAGCGTGGGGCACAGTGACAATAATAATTCCGCCCGGCTTAAGCACACGGTAGATTTCCTGAATTGTTTGGTCTGTTTTGGCAATATGCTCGAGTGCTTGGTTGAGAATAATGCCGTCGACGTGGTTTTCGGGTAAGGGAACATCCCAGGCGTTGGCAACAATATCCGGCTGTACTTTTGAAAGCGGGTCGAGGCCGATGTATTCACAGCGAAAGAATTTCTGATACGGCTTGTGCCCGCAGCCGATATCAAGAACTCGCTGATGCTGCCGAAACTGTCGGCTAAATCGCCGCATGGCATTTTCGATGGGCTTTCGTGACAGGTAATTATTGGAGAAAAGAGACAGCATAGGACGTGTTTCAGACTTTACCGTACATGACTGGGTGAAGCTGGCATAGAAGATCACCGAGCTGCATGTTTCAATGCCTCTGCAAATACGGCTGTATATCGCGAGGCCATATCATTCAGGCGAAATCGTTTCATCGCCCGTGCTCGGCTGTTGGTTGCATAGTCATCACGCCGCTTCATGATTGTGTTGAGGTTGGCGGCAAAAGTCTTGGGGTCAAGAGTACGAGCACGCAAGAATCCTTGATTTCCCGCTGGCAGCAACATGCCGCTCATACCGCTGCTGATAAGTTCCGTCATGGCTCCATCAGCCACGCCGCAAATCGGCAAGCCGCTGGCCATGGCCTCAATGACATTATTCGGGCAGGGCGGATTTTGGTGGCTGAACAGAAAGACATCGGCAGCACGTAAATATGCGGGAAGGCTCTCGTTTGGCACAGAGCCAATGTACTCAACATGCTTCTCTGTCGCGGGTCCTGTCTTTGCCTTCACCCCCACTAAGTGCTCGCGCAGCTGCGCGCTTGGCGGGGGACCCCCGTCAAGCCACCCGCGACTTGTGAAATTGCCGATGATAACAAACTTACTGTTGGAGTGATATTCGTCTCGGTATATCTTGAAGGCTTTCAGTAGCGGAACAATCTGATCCGGCCGGCGAAAACGCGCGGTGGTTATAAAAACGTGTTGGTCAGGATTGTCACGCAGGTTTTTCTTTTCTCCTGTGGGGGAAAAAAGGGCAGTGTCGACACCATTATAGATAATGGTATGAGATTTTTGGCTTGGACCAAGGAACCGGTCGCAACAATATTTTGAATAGCGGCTTTGGTAGACCACAAAGCTTGCCAGCGCGCGTGTGAGCTGCAGCGGCGCATTATAGAGGGGAAATTTCCAGCCGGCGGTTGTGGCCGGATAGTAGACGCCATCCAGCCGATGAACGATTGGCTTTCTGTGCCTTTTAGCATGAAGCAGCCAGTGAAGGGGGGCGCGAGGAGAAGCGAGGAGAATATCGTAATCGAGGGTGTCGCGCGTAGGGGGTGGGGTGTAGACAACCTCGTGCCCGAGAGCGGCCAGGCCGGCTTGCAGCTTGCGGGCAAACGTGGATGTGCCGCCGGTAACAGTCAGTTTAATGGGCAAGAAAACGGTCATGGATTTTTCTCAAGCGTATTCTCGCAGATTTTGGCACAGCCAGCAGTATCAGCGGCTCAACAAAACCGAGGTAGGCAACCGGTGAGGCGCGGTAGGCACGGATATACTTATGGACCGTTTTCAACTGTTGGATAATCTGCCATTTCTCATGTGTTGTAGAGCTGGCGTTCACTGTCCGGTAGCAGAGCGCTTCGGGCAGGTTGGCCATGTCAGTTATAGGCAGCAGGCGAAACCAGAGGTCGCGGTCCTGGCCGTAACGGATTGACGTATCATATCCGCCAGCCGTATCAAACACTGCTTTTCGTATGAGCACGCAACTGTGGCCGAAGGGATTTCTCCTGAAGATGTTCTGCCGGATAGCCTCTGTTGTTTCCGGCAGGCGTATCGTTGTTTGCTTCTGGCCGTGCACATTAATGTACCGGCACCCGACAACGCCGCAGGCTGGGTGGGAATTAAGATAGGCGAGCTGTTTGGCAAGTTTTTGTGGCACCCACCAGTCATCGGCATCAATACGCGCGATAAATTCTCCCGCCGCCTCTTTTGATCCGGCCGCAAGCGAGGCGGTCAACCCAAGATTTGTGCGGTTTTGTACCAGCTTCATTTGTGTATGCGCGTGTTTCTCTTGCCAAACTTTTACGAGGTGCAGCGTTGAGTCGTCTGAAGCATCATCAACACAGATGATTTCCCAATCCCGATATGTCTGCTGCGCTATACTGTTTAAACAGCGGCGAATGGTCGTGGCTCCGTTATAGACCGAGAGTAAAATTGAGATTGCGGGCGGCATTCAGGTGAAACGATGTATGAGCCGGATCCACTGACCGGCAATGTGGTGAGTTGAATGGTGGGTGGCGGCGTGTGCTGCGGCCGCCTGGCTGATGGTCGACCTTAACTCGGGCTGTGTGAGAAGTTGTGTAAGGCTGGTGAGGAGACTTTCTTCATCTCCTAACCGAAATACTAAACCGGTGCGGCCTGGTGTAATGACTTCACGGTTAACGGGAATGTCTGAGGCGACACAGGGTAAACCCGCGGCCATGGCTTCGAGCAAAGCATTACTCATTCCTTCTATAGACGTTGGTAAAATAAATATATCAGCCGCGGCTAGTATGTCGGGAATATCTTCGCGCAAGCCGAGAAAATGAATATTGGCGCCTGACGTAAGATGAGCAGATATGCCTTCAAGTTTTTTTCTTTCCGGCCCCTCGCCTACCAGCCACAAGTGTGCGGCGGGGAAGCGCTCCTGCAACTGATCAAATGCCCGCAGCAGAACATCCAATCCTTTTTCCGGCTTAAGATTAGCAACCGAGACAAGCACAAGACCGGTAGCGGGAGTGGCGTGCTCGCTTCGGGACGCTGTCCGGCTGCGGCGCAACCGCTGCGACGCCACGGCGTTGGCAATAACGGTCAGGCGATCAGACGGTAACCCAAGCACTCGCATCAGGAGGTGCTTAGCGTGGATGGTTTGCACCGTATAATGGGTAACAAGCCATCGGGTAGCGCGGTCCATTTGCTGCCACCGGGCCGGCCCAAACAGGCTGCTGCGCTGACTGGCGATGACTGTTGGCACGCGCGCCAGACGGCCGATGATTCGGCCGACAATATCGGCAAAAATGAGGTAGGTTAAGAGCGCTGCCGGCCGCTGCTGGCGCAGAATCCGGAATAGACGGTACGGGATGCGCACATCAATCCGATGCTTCCCGCGCAAGTAATGAACGGGAATACCCTGTTCCTGCAAAGATTTCCCAACGCGTCCTTCTCCGATCATGCAGATAACATGATTGGCAAACTCTGCTTGCAGCACAGGAACAAGCAGCAGGAGTTGTTTTTCCGTGCCGCCGATATCTAACTCCGATATAAGATGCATGATTTTCTTTTTCATCACAGCGAAGTTATAGGTTTTGCGACTTTGCATTGTATCAGGGAAAGTGCTGGCGCAGCCATAGCTCGAGTGTAAGCAGAGCCCACAGGGGCGGGGCAAGATTTATCTTCGTCCTTTCGTGGCGGCGGACAAGATTGGCGACGGCTCGTTTTCTGAATAGTTCCTGTGTGATCCGCGTATTTTTGGCAAGTAACATTGAATGTAGGTATGAATTCATATCTTCCCGAAACCAGCGCTCAATCGGCAGGATGAATCCCATTTTTGGCCGGTTGATAACTTCTGCCGGAAGCATCCGGGCAACAGCTTTTTTTAAGATGTATTTATTGGAGCCAAATCCTTTGAGTTTGAGAGGCTCTGGTATTGCGGCCGTTAATTCCATAAATTCATGGTCGAGAAAGGGGGATCGGCCTTCAAGAGCTGAAACCATGCTGGCAATATCAACTTTAGCCAGCAGATCCTCCGGCAAGTACATGGCGATGTCGGCGGAAAGTGCTTGGTCCGATGCAGAGGCTCCCTTTTGTCCGGCTGCGGCCGCGAGGTCGTACGAATTATGACCAGTTACCTTACGGGAAAATCCAGGTTGATACAAGGCATCTTTCATGGCGTTAGTGAAATAGCACAGATATGTGACGTACCGGCGCATGTGATTATCAGGCAGGGAGTCAAAAAAACGCCCGGCGCGCATAGCGAGCGTAGACCGCACTGAGCGGGACAGCAGCGAGCCGAGGGTGGGCAAGCCCGGGATTTTGGAAATTCCCAGAGAATCAAGAGCCAAAGCAAGTTTGTGAAAGTTGTAACGCGCGTAGCCCGCAAAGTTTTCATCGCCGCCGTCGCCGTTGAGGGCCACAGTGACATGGCTTCGAGCGAGCTTACTTAAATAGTAAGTTGGAATGGCGCTGCTATCGGCGTAGGGTTCCTCAAAGTCGTTCACCAGTTGTGGCAGGATTTCAACGGTATGAGGTTCAACAATAAATTCTTCGTGATCTGTATTAAAATGCTTGGCTACGGCTCGCGCGTACGAGGTCTCATTAAAATCCTGCTCGCGAAAGCCAATGGAAAATGTTTTTACCTTGCCCGGCGCATGGCGGTTCATGAGCCCAACAATAGTGCTGGAGTCGATTCCGCCGGATAGGAAGGCGCCAAGCGGAACATCGGAGATCATCTGCAGTTTGGTCGCCTCTTCCAACTTATCTGTGATTCTCTCTTGCCACTCATTCTCGGAATATGATTTCTTGTGTGTGAAGTCGAGCTGCCAGTAGCGATGTTTTTCAAGATGGTGTTTCCGGATATCCAGGCGCAGATAATGCGCGGGTTCGAGCTTGTGTATATTGGCAAATCCGGTGCGAGGGGCCGGCACATACTGATACGTTAAGTAATGATGGATGGCTATGAAATCTGGGGCTGCTTTGTATTCTTTTTGGGTGAGTATGGCTTTCAGCTCGGAGGCGAACATAAACATTTGCCCGTCATAAAAGTATTTGAACGGCTTCTGTCCGGCGCGGTCGCGCGCGGCAAATAATATTTTCTCCTGCTCGTCATAGATAGCGAAAGCAAACATGCCGCGCAAATGCTCAACACACTTTTCTTTCTGCTGATCATAAAGCGCCAGAATGACTTCGGTATCAGTCCGGGAGGAAAAAGCATAGCCCTCGCGTCGCAAGCGGTCTCGCAACGCCTCAAAATTGTAAATTTCACCGTTGAATGTGATGCAGTAGCGATTGAGGTACAGCATGGGCTGATGCCCTCGCGCGGATGTGTCAATCACTGCCAGACGGCGGTGTCCGAGGCAAACCTCTTTATCTGGTGAGATATATAATCCTTTATCGTCCGGGCCGCGATGGGCGACGGCGGCGCGCATGCGAATAACATCCTGTGGGTCTATAGGTGCTCCGGTAAGCGATATTTTGCCGACTATTCCGCACATATCATTATGATCAAATCATGGAAGCTGGCCCTTGGCCAGTGATAGTTTAAGACGATACGCAACGGAAATCCTGCTCACTCATTCTCGCTCGCCCAGCCGCTCGCTCCGAGGCCTCGCGCCCGCCACCCGCGCCTACGCTGAGACTCCGGCGGGGGACCAAGCTGGCAGGCGCTCAGAATCCGTTCACAGGACTTCCGTTGCGACGTACTTCAGTGACCTCTGGTTCACGGGTGGCACAGCGGGAGGACCCAGCTCGAGGACAAATAGCAAGAGGCTCACTCTTGAAGCTTGCTGAAAGAGTGAGGAAGCGTGTTGTCCGCAGAGCTGGGAGGATACCCGCTGTGCCAGGACCCGCTGCAAGTTTGCTCCAAAGGCGCGAAAATTTGCCATTTGTATTTCTTTCTATAATTTGTAATAAATACTTGGTATAGATTTGAAACGCTATGGACGGCATGGTTCCCACAGAAATGTTTTTCACGAAAGGCGTTGGCGTGCACAAGGACAAGCTTTCGTCCTTTGAGCTGGCGCTGCGTAGCGCTGGCATTGAGCGGTGCAATTTGGTATACGTCTCAAGTATTTTCCCGCCCAACTGCAAAATTATTCCCTTCAAGAAAGGACTGACGCTGCTTCGCCCCGGGCAGATTACGTATTGTGTTATGGCGCGGGCAGCGACTAATGAGCCAAATCGCCTGGTGGCGGCGGCGGTGGGAGTAGCAACACCTAACGACAGCAATAAATATGGCTACCTTTCCGAGCACCACACATACGGCGAAACAGATGAGATAGCCGGTGAATATGCGGAGGATTTGGCTGCGACCATGCTGGCAACAACCCTCGGCATTCCCTTTGATCCCGGTTTAGCTTGGGATGAGCGCAAGCAGCTTTACCACGCCAGCGGCGACTTCTTCAAAACCACGAACATCTGCCAATCCGCTGAAGGGAAAAAAGAAGGCCTGTGGACGACAGTGATCGCTGTCTCGGTTTTGCTTTAGGCGGCGGCGGATAGTTTCGTCTGCTGACGAATGGCTTGCGCAGGGCGAGGGAAGAGAGAAGACTGAAGACATGTCAGAAAAATTAGATACGGCGGTATTTGGCGGAGGATGTTTTTGGTGCACGGAAGCTGTGTTTGAGAGGCTTAAAGGGGTTGTTTCGGTGATGCCCGGCTACGCTGGCGGTTCAGTTGCGAATCCGACATATGATCAGGTGTGTTCCGGTAAGACAGGACATGCAGAGGTCATCAAAATTGAGTTTGATCCAGCGCAGATCAGTTATAAAGATTTATTGACGGTCTTTTTCGCCGCCCATGACCCGACAACCCTTGACCGGCAAGGAAGTGATGTCGGTCCGCAGTACCGATCAATTATTCTTTATACTAATGATGAACAAAAGCAGACAGCGGAAGAGTTTATTGAGGAGATAGACCGGTCAAACGAAGCAGGCAGCGCCGTGGTGACAGAAATGAAGCCGCTGGCGGGATTTTATGAGGCCGAGGACGAACACCAGCAGTTTTATCAGAGAAATCCTAATCGTTCATATTGCCAGGTAGTCATCAATCCCAAACTGGAGAAGGTCCAAAAGGAATTTGCCCGGCTCCTAAAATCTAATTCTCAAGTATGAGCAAAAAAAGCATGAAATCGGATGAGGAATTATCACCGGAGCTTTACCATATAGCCCGCGAGAAGGGAACTGAAGCTCCTTTCACCGGCAAATTCTTGGATGCGCACGACCAAGGGATGTATATGTGTGCCGTCTGCGGCCAGGAACTTTTTTCTTCAGACACCAAATTTGACTCCGGTACCGGCTGGCCGAGTTTTACCGAGCCGGCCAACTTGGGGAATGTTGAACTGAAAGATGATAACAGTCTCGGCCTGCGCCGAACGGAAGTACTCTGTAAAAATTGCGGTGCCCATCTGGGACATGTGTTTGATGATGGTCCAGCCGCCGCCGGCGGAAAGCGGTATTGCATTAATTCTGTCTGTTTAGAACTTGAGCCGTCTGACTCTTCGAGACGCGCTTAGCCCCGCCGTAAACGGCGGAGATAAGCGCGTCTTTAGAGTCAATCTGAGCCAGCTCCGGCTTTTAAGCCGGATTGTGCTGAAGATTGACTCAACAAACGCCAAAGCCTATCATTTAATGAAGTTGGGTTTTAACGTCATGCTCCCATCTACCGTTGGTAATTATCTGCAGTTTGTTGAACACGATTGAAACAAGCTTGCTGGTGAGCCTGGGGCAGACCTTGGCATACAAATTGAGAATTCTGCTGCCAGTTGGGAGAATTTTGGAAGACCAGCTCGCCGGCGGCGGCCGCGGCGCACTGCGCTTGGTGTGCTGCCTCTGAAAAAACACCGCAGCTGCCCAGAATGGTCTGCGGATTGCCTTGTGATTCGTGGGCAATGGAAAAGCCGAGCGAGTCGATACAACCTTCGGAAATTGCCGGCTCGGCTTCGGCACAGATTTTTGCCGTATCGCGCTGGCTCATATCGAGCCTTGTTTTCATGATGTTCGGTTGATTGCGGCCGCACGCGGGGCGGTATGTTGCATCGACCGCGGAGCATGGGTATAAAGGATCTTCTGATTGATAGAATGCCGGTGGTGCCGAAAAGGAAAATTCCATGAAAACGCCATCATGGCAGTAGGTTGCTCCCGCCTCTAATCTGTCGCATGTAGTGAGAGCGTTAGCGAGCTCGACAGCGTCAAAGTAGGTGGCCACCCCGTGCCCGATGCCGTGGATGCAACTCGCCCACGGACCGGATGGGGGCGCGCCGAGAGATTGGCACGCTTGTGCAACTACCGGAAGCATGTCTAAATTTTCACTGAAAGCCGCTTCAGTGAATCCATGGTAGCAGCCGAAGGCGTAGGTAGAATCGCAGACGGCAAGACCGCCGATGCCCTTATCTTCGAAGACCATCTGGCCGACAAAATGTGCCAGATCATGCGCGCGGCCGCCTCGAGATGCCCCGCTATCATTGGAAAACGTTGTCTTCACAAATTCCCAAGCCTCGGGTAATCCAGCGGTCTCCTTTAATGATCGCACATAGGCAAACTGTTCTTCTTCAGCCAGTGACGGAAAGTTTGCGGGAGCCGTTGGCGCTCTCTGGGCGCGTTCGAACAGATCTATGATCGATTGCCATACGCGCCGCGCAGTAATGGTAGCGCGGGACCAAAAGGAGTTGGGAGTTCCTGTTTGCGCACCCGGCGCTGCTTGTGGAGGCGTGTTGTTTTCCTCAAGTGCCTGGTCTTTTTCTTCTCCTTGTTCCGCAACGACGGTGATTGTGCCCCGGCGGTGCGGGCGTAGATGATCATGGTATTTCCACCTGCCCAGCTTAGCCGGCCGGAATATCCAGAGCTCTCCCGGAGGAATGGGCTTGGTTGGATTAAACTCCGGGTAGATATAGTGTGTCGGGTGGACATTGCTGGCCGGCCAGCGATCAATCGTGTCTTTATTTTGAAATATAATCGTGGCGTTCTCGTCTACGGTTACTGCTCTTGGTTCAAATCCCTGCTCATTCATGATGATGGTGACGGTTGTTACATGTGCCACGGCCCCGGGCGCGACCCCAAGAAGGAGGACGAGAGCTGCCAGGGTAGGGAGCTGTTTGAATGTCATGGGCATCCGGTTAGTATAGTAGAATATCAAGACATGGTTGAAATGACAGCAAACCTCAAGCAGGTAGTAGTTACGGTGATAATAATAGTTGCCGGACTGCTGGCCGCTGCCTTTGCGGCTGAATGGAAAGTCACTGGCAGCGCCAATAGCGCGGCGCAGCCGGAGCGGAACTACGGTGATGTGCCGGAGATGGCGGAAATATTAAGCAATGATCAGACAACGCGATTGAAGGCGACGCGCCGGCTGGCGGAGCGGGTTGGAGTAGAAGACGCCCTGGAAATTTTGGAAGACTCCTCCCTGCCGCATACCGGGGAAGGACATCTGGCGGTGCATCAGGTGGGATTTTACGCATACAATAAATATGGTACGGAGGCGATTCTCCACTGCAAAGACTATTTCTTATACGCCTGTTACCATGGCGCGCTGATTGAGGCGGCAACCGACCAAGGCTTGGAGACAATTGCCAAAATGGCTGATACCTGCAAAGCATCAGCCGGCCGGTATTTCCAGTGCGCCCACGCCGTCGGCCATGCCATCTTGGCCATGTGGAATTATGATTTGCCGGAAGCGTTGGCCGACTGCGATGAAATCTTTGAAAAAGAGACGCAATTTTCCGGGGCATTAAGTTCCTGCCATAACGGTGCATTTATGGAAAACCTCTTCGGGGTGCACGATTGGGGAACAGATAACGCGCCGAAGCGGGAGTGGTTAAAAGACGATGATCCTTACTTCCCCTGCACGGCCTTTGATGAGAAATACCAGCAAGGGTGCTGGCTGAATCAGGCTGCCCGTATTTACGCGCTTAATAATGGGGATATCGCTAAAACCCGGGAGCAGTGCGAGCAAATAGGCAATCCTAAATATACGGAATGGTGCATAGATAATCTGGCCCGGCAAATTCACCCGATCACAGCCGGTCAAGTCGGCAAAGTGTATGAACTGTGCCGCCAGGTCGGGCCATATTGGCAGGAAAAGTGTGTAGTCGTTAATGCCGGGTCGTATTATTCAGTTGGCGATCCACAGACGGCTATCGCTGTGTGCCGCGGGCAGTTATCACCCCCCGCTAAGACTGATTGTTACCAAACGGTGCTCGGTCAGCTCGTGGCGGACATTAATCTATCAGCCAGCGAGAAGAAGAAGTTATGTGCAGAAATGGACCGGCCATTTGACAGCCAGTGCTACCAGCAACTTTAGGTGTGTATAACCCGCTATAGTAATAACATGCCTGTTCTGCGAGAATATAGAGAAGCTGACAGTAAAAGCACACGTCTTAAGGCATGACTGACTTAAACCAATTTCCTTCACCTGCAACTGGTTCCAAGAAAACCATCATCGCGGTGGTAGCTGTATTAGTTTTTGTCGTGCTCCTGGCCATTATTGGTTTGTACGTCACGCGGGTGTACAAAAAGCCGGGCGCAACAACCAGCGATTTAATTCCGCAACTGCTTAAGTCATCTGAAGTAAGTAAGATTAATTTAAAAACCGAATACCAGAATCCCTTTGATAAAGACACGCAGTACGTAAATCCATTCAGCGAATTTAAGAGTCCGTTCCAGAGCCTGCAATGATGGCGAACAGCTACAAGATTCGATCGCTATATTTGCCAGTCGCTGTGGTCGTGCTGGCGCTGATGGCATTTGCCGTGGCTTTTGCCCAGGAAACCCCGCCGCCGCCGGC
>CAYJWL010000005.1:0-44169 GCA_964373855.1 uncultured Candidatus Saccharibacteria bacterium | reverse complement strand
AGGGTTCATTGAGAACGATCCCGCGCTTTGGCACGTACATTAAGGTATTGTTCGTGCCTAGATCGATGGCAATTTTTCTTGTCAGCGGCATGTTAGATAAACGTATATGATACCGATTCTGAACTCCAGCGGATACTTCCTTATTCCCGCCGTATCCGCGCCCCCAGCGCGTGCAGCCTCTCCATTAAGTTCGCATAGCCGCGGTCAATGATCTCGGCCTGATCGATAATGGTTTGTCCGCTGGCCACCAGACCGGCCATAACAAGTGTGGCCCCGGCGCGAATGTCGAGGCTGGGTATCCGTTGGCCGGACAGTTTGGTTGGTCCGGTAATAATAACCCGGTGCGGATCGCAAATCACGGCGTCAGCCCCCATCTTCTGCAGCTCGGCGATATGTTTGAGACGGCCTTCATACATGGGATCATGAATCAGGGAGGTACCGCTGGCTTGGGTGGCAATGACGGCAAATGGTGCTTGGAGGTCAGTGGCAATGCCCGGATACGGCATGGACTGGAGTTTGAAAGAAGCCATGTGGCTCGGGTGGACAGTGATGGTCTGGTCATCAATGTCATAACGGATGCCGATGGCATCAAGCTTCTTAAAAAATAAGGCTAAGTGCTCCACCGGAACTTTTTCGACGCGGATGCGCGAGTGCGTGGCCGCGGCCAGCAAAATAAAGAAGCCGGCCTCGAGCATATCCTGAATATTTGTGTGCGTGGCGCCACGCAGTTTTTGCGTGCCCTTGACCACAATAGTATGAGTACCCGCTCCGGTGATGGTTGCTCCCATCTGTTGGAGCAGATCAGCTAAAGCGACTACATGGGGTTCGCTCGCCGCAATATGAATAGTAGTTACACCCGGGAGCGTGGCCGCAGTTAGCAGCACATTTTCTGTCGCCGTGACAGAAAATTCCTGGAGTATGACGGTTCCGGCTCGTAAGTGACTACCGTCCAGTGAAATAACGTTATCATTCTCCTGCACGATTGCGCCGAGCTGGCGAAAAGCGTCGAGATGCACATCAATCGGCCGGGCACCGATAATATCTCCGCCTGGTCGAGGTAAAAGCGCCCGGCGGTCTCGCCCGAGCAGCGCGCCCAACAACAGGACCGAACCGCGCAATGCCTTGACGTCAGTGGCGTTAATTTTTTCCTGGTCAACCGTTTGTGCCTGAATATGTATCCGCCATTCCTCTTGCTTAATTGTCGCCCCCAAGGATGACATGATTCCTATCATTTTCCGGACATCCGATAAATCCGGTACATTCTCAATGACCATTTCATCAGCGGTAAGAATGCCGGCAGCCAATAAAGGCAAGGCGGCATTCTTTGAGCCGTATACTGGTACATTACCGGCTAAGGCCGCACCGCCGTCTATAATAAACGCAGACACACAAAACAGCGTAAAACTAAACGAGACAAACGTACAATAGCAACTCAATAGGCTGGCCGCTTTTGGCCCTGGTTGTGGTTTTACCCTTTTTGCTTTACGTTTTACGCTTACCTTGAAGCAGCCACTATGCAGCGCAGAATCAGAAAAATTATTTTATTTGTTGCCGGCGTATTGTTTACTGCCACTGCCCCTCTGGTTATCTTGTATGCCATTGGCTATCGCGCCGCCCCGGGCGAGATACCTCAAGCAGTTGGCGTTTTACTGGTTGATGCGCTCCCATCTAAAACCAGCGTTGCAGTCGCGGGCGAAAATGTCGGCCGCGTACCCAAATCAGTGGCTAATCTGTCCCCCGGACAGGTTATAGTTAAACTAAGCAAGCCCGGGTACGTGCCGTGGCAAAAGACGGTGGCGATTGAACCGGCTCGGGCAACTGAAATCCGGGGCGTGCGGCTGTGGCCGGAACAGCCGGATCGGCTGTTGCTCCATACCGACTCTATACTGTTTTCCCTTTCACCCAATCGTAAATTGCTCGCTGCGGTAAACGGGCTACGTGAACTTTCTATCCAAAGCGCTGATGGACAGGAGACTGTCGTGCCTGGGCAAAAATTAGGGCAGCGGCCCATCTCCCTTAGCTGGTCAGCCGATAACAATCTGGTGCTGGTAGGGTATCAAGGTGCCCGGTATGACTTGATTGATGTTTCCAATCCGGGAACGGAACCCCGCGCTCTTCCGCTCTTGAGCGGTGCCCAGGATGTAGAATGGGATCTCCGGCTGCCCGGGCGGCTGTTTGCTCTTTTGCCGACCGGTTCCCTCGTCTCCTATAACGCCGCCAGCGATTTCCATACTATTCTGCTTGATGGCGTGCAAAGATTTGCTGTCAGCGCGCGCAATATATTTGCTGTCCGCCAGCCTGGCGTTATTTCTGTTTATTCACGGCAAGGCCAGTTGGTGCAGGACCTGCGATCGGCAAGCATAGGCGGTGTGCAGGAGATTTTACCGGAGCCCTCGGGCCGAGTTGGCATACTTTCGCTGGACGGGAATGTAAGTGTTTTTGATAAAGCTGGTAAGGAAACGCCGATAGCTGGTCATGTACTCGCCGCGGCGTGGTCGCCGGATGGTAAGATGTTAATGATCCAGCCCAATCATAATGAACTGTATGTGTATAACGCGGCCAGGGAAGGATTTGATGTCATCCCATTGGCAGAACTCCGGCTGGTGGTGCGTCTGTCAAGAACGATCGCGCAGCCACAATGGTATGCCGGTGGGCAACACGTGATTTATCAAGTCGGCGATGAAATTGTAATTTCGGAAATAGATACCAGAGACTATGCCATTAGTTATACGGTTGATTCAACTAATTTAGGCGATGCGCAGGTCGCGGTGGGCGAAGACGGTGACGTAATTTATTACCTAAAATCCGGCGGACAAACTGGCTTATACGCCGCCGCGATGCTGACGCCGTCGTGATGCTCGCTGAAAAAAATGCGGCCGCTTAGGCGACCGCTAGGGCTGCTTGAGGTCAATCAGCCCAAATCCTTAAGGAGTGGTGCCCTCTGCCTGCGCGCAATCCTCTTCGACAGATAGCTCATCTGCTCCTTTGAGTTGCTCCTGCTCCCGTTTGATGGCGTCATACACCTCCTGCCGATGAACGGGAATCTCTTTTGGGGCAGCAATTCCCAGGCGAACTTGATCGCCTTGGATCGCAATTACCATGATGGAGATATCGTCTCCAATCATTATTTTCTGACTTTTTTTACGGCTGAGCACCAACATGGCTTTCTCCTTGCTACTGAGGGAAGTGAGCGGCATCTTCCGATATAACGCCGCGAGGGGATGTAAAAAGAGCAAAGACGTACAAATTATTTCATGGCGGTCTGTTCTACCGCTTGCTGAATTGAGGAGCCCGACGCGCCCGCCGTAATCCCGGCTTTTTGCGTTCCTTGGCACGCGGATCTCTGATCAGTACTTTAGCCTGTTTCAGCTGCTTGCGCCAGCCCGCGTTGGCCTGAAGCAGGGCCCGGGCCACTGCTAGTGTCACCGCTTCAGCTTGCGCCTGCTTACCGCCGCCTTGCACCCTGGCTGCAATGCCGTATATATCAAGCTGCGAGGTTAATTTCAAGGGTGCTAACGCTCGTTCTTGCATTCCGGGTGTTGGAAAATACTCAACCAGCGGCTGATTATTAACGGTTTTCTGTGCGGGATCTGATGTCAGCAGTACTTGCGCTCTAGCTGTCTTGCGCCGGCCTAAACCATAGATTGTGTTGTTTACTGTCATATGAAAGTACCCGTGACTAGGTTTTTTCCGTCTTAACCGGACCTACCTGTGGCAGGTGCGGATGATTGGCTTGCTTGTAAATTTTCAACTGATTGAGCCGCTGACTGCGCAAGCTATTTTTGGGCAGCATACCCGCGACGGCCTCTTTAATCACCCAGCGCGAATCAGCGGCAAGTGCGTCCTCCAGGCTGCGCTCCTTCAGTCCGCCCGGATGCCGCGTGTGGCGCCGGTAAAACTTTTGTTTTCTTTTGGCACCGGTAACGACCAAGGCATCGGAATTTGTGACCACCACATACACCGGCGCCACTTTATTTTTAGCAAAGTCAGTCCGGTGCTTTCCGAGAAGCAAATGGGCAGCCCGCGTGGCTAGTCTGCCTAAGGGTTGCTCGGTAGCATTAAGCACGTGCCACTCGGGGGCGCGTGCTCCCATTTTCAATACCGGCGTCCCGGTCGTATCTGGTTGTTTCCCCATAGGATTCATATGGCAAAAAGCAGATGATATTATACTTGATCAATAATTTCTACCCGGATTGTGCGTGCCCCATCCTCTCGCGTTACCGGCAATTTAGTCAACCGCAAATATCCGCCGGCTCGAGCGGCAGACGCGCGGCCAACTTTTTGCAATTGAGCTACTGCTTCTTTACCACCGCCGGATTTTTGCAAAAGACGACGGCGACTCAATAACGTGGGCTCTTGCTTGGCTGCTGTTATCAGCGGCTCGGCGAATAACCGTAGCTCTTTTGCTTTAGCCTCCGTCGTAATGATCGAGCCGTGCTTGAGCAGCGACCGTGTCAGGTTTTGCATCAGCTGGCGTCGATGGGATGCGCCGCGGCCGAGAATTCTATTGTGGTGTCGATGCTTCATGATTAGCCATTATTGGGCAGCTTCTTGGACTTGGCGTTTGCTATATGCTTCCCGCGCTTCGTGAACATCGTACACCGCCTTCGCACCCAATCCTGGAATATCCTGAATCTGATCATCGGTCAGTTCGAGTACTTGTTCGACCGTGGTAATTCCCACTCGCTCGAGCGCATTATGAACACGCGATGGTAATTGCAATAAATTAAGCGTGTTTTCTGGCGCTTGGGGCTCCTCTATTTCCTGCGGTGGAAGCACTTCAATTGGACGATACGCGGTCATTTTCGCAGTCAGGTCTCCAGTTAACTCGTTAAAGTGATCACGGAGAATTGACGCCGCTTGCCGCAGCGCCTCTTCTGGCGTAAGTGTCCCGTCAGTAGTGATCGTAAGTTTGAGGCTATGGTAGTCAGTTGCTTGTCCGACACGTACGTTTTCAACCGTAAAGCTGGCTCGAGTGACCGGAGTAAAGATAGCGTCAAGGGCGATGGTACCAATCGGCCGGTCCTTGCTGGCGCGGGTCTCTGACGGGACATAGCCCCGGCCTTGCTCAACCGTGCATATTAATTCAAGCTTGGCATGGTTGTCCGTTAAAGTGGCGAGATGATGATCGCTGTTGACGATTTTCACTTCGGGCGGGACGTCAAAATCACCAGCGGTAATTGATTTCTCGCCATGAACATTGAGCCGGATGCTGACAGGTTCTTTGCTGTCTGAAGTTAAGCGGACACCTTTAAGGTTAAGCATGACAGTTACTATGTCCTCTTTTACTCCGGGCAATGTGGTGAATTCATGGTTAATGTTTTCGACCTGCATTTCCGTAATGGCCGCTCCCGGCAAAGAGGAAAGAAGGACACGACGCAGAGCGTTACCAACAGTCGGACCGTAGCCAGGATGATAGGGTTGAATGCTAAATTGAGCGGTCTGCGCGCCCGCTGGCTTGATGTCTATCTTCTCCGGCAAATAAATAGGTTGCAACATAGTTATGAACTTAAGAATTAGCGGGCAAAATACTCGACGACAGCGCGTACGTCGGCTCCGACATTAGCTTCGTCGTGCGCCGGTAGCGAGGCAATACTAAAGCTATACTCCTTAGGCGAAAGCAAAATCCACGAAGGCAGCCGGATGTTTTGCATGCGTTTTTCAAATGCGGAGAAGTATGATGCCTCTCGCTTGCCCGGGCGGATACCGACAATGTCCCCGGGCTTGATGGCATAGGAGGGAATGTCAACTGGCCGGTTGTTCACGGTGAAGAAACCGTGTGTCGTCATCTGCCGCGCCTGCCGCCGGGTTTGCGCGAAGCCCGATCGGAAAACGGCATTATCCAGGCGGCGCTCAAGCAGAACGATCAGGTTGGGTCCGGTCGGTCCGCCTGTTCGCCGCGCTTGCTTATAATATTTTTTAAGCTGCTCTTCGCGGATATTATACATGCTCTTAAGCAATTGTTTTTCCTGAAGCTGCCCGGCATAGCGGCTGCGGGGACGCCGGCGCCGTCCGGCTAGTGATCGGCCGGCCGGGCTTGGGCGCGGATTAGTTGTTGTATCTTGAGGCATAGATATTATACTCGGCGGCGCTTGGGGGGACGCACTCCATTATGCGGAATTGGCGTGGCGTCCCGGATTGCCGTTATGGTAAGTCCGGCTGAGCTTAAAGAGCGAATGGCAGATTCTCGCGCGCTGCCGATACCGCGGACGACCACTCTTGCCTCTGCCATACCATAAGGCTTCAGGCTATCGACAACTTTGCCAACTGTCTGCTGGGCGGCGAACGGAGTGGCTTTTCTGGCTCCGCTGAAACCGGAACGGCCGGCGCTGCCTGAGACTAAAACATTTCCCGCCAGGTCAGTCACCGTCACGATGGTATTGTTATAGGTTGATTGAATGTAAATCACACCCTGCTTTACTTTTCTCTTAGCCCGCGATTTCTTTCTTGGCGTCTCCGCGGCTGCTTGATTTGTCGTGTTTGCCATAGGTATCTTTATGTCTTCTCCGCGGCTGTTTTGCGCCCGCTGCCGGCTGTCTTTCGAACATTGCCGCGTACTGTGCGGGAATTTGTTTTGGTGCGCTGATTACGGACCGGCAAGCCTTTACTATGGCGCGATCCTCGATACGTGCCAATGTCCTTATGATGTTTTATATTCATGGCCACTTCACGCCTCAGTTCTCCTTCTACCGTGACGTTTTTTTCAATGTAGTCACGCAGCGCATGCTGCTGTCTCTCATCTAAATCATGTGCGCGCGTGTTGGGATCAATCGCCAGTACATTTAATATCTTAAGACTAAGCGGACGGCCGATGCCGTGAATGCTGGTTAAAGCAATCTCAATATGCTTGTGGTCGGGAAGCACGACACCGCTGATGCGAACAGGCATAGGCGCTTTGCTAAACTAAAAAATCAAAATTATATAAGCAAAATAACAGCGTTGCCTGCGGCCATGATTTGTTTGGCGCTTCAGGCTTTATTTTTTTCGCTTGAGTGACGAACATAGTGAATTACTAACTATCCCTGCCGCTGCTTATGCTTGGGATTGTCGCAAATTACATGCACTCTCCCCTGGCGGCGGAGAACCTTGCATTTGGCGCACATTTTTTTGACCGATGCTCTGACTTTCATAAGAACTGCTACAACTTCATAGTGTTTATTGGAGACGTAATATGATTCTTCCTTTCGTCAGGTCATATGGCGACATGGCCACTCGTACTCGGTCTCCGGGCATGACTCGGATCCGATGGATCCTCATTTTTCCGCTCACGTGGCCGATAATCTCCTGGCCGGTATCGAGCTTTACACGGAACTGGGCATTGGGCATCGTGTCAGTGATTTCGCCCTCGATTTCGACTGTACCTTTATCTCGCAAAGCGCTTAAAGTCGGCTCATTTAAAAATAAATCCCTGCACGGCATTACGCGGGATGATTGCAACAGTCAAGCCAAAGTTGTCCCACCCATCCCGAATGCGTGTAGTGCAGTTGGGTAAGAGGTTACCAAACCTTATCTACTATGTCAATCTTCGACTGGCTCAGATTGACCAAGAGCACAGTCGATGGGTCAGATATGCTCCTGCTATTCTTTGGCTATGCACTACTGCCCATTACGGCTGCCGGTCTGATACGAGATCGATCGAAATCCGCCTGTCAATGCGGGGGACTTTTCTCACCCAGAATGGTGCCAGCTTGATCGAAGCGGCCGTAACCCCGTTAAGACCACGGATGTATTCTTCCGCTTCGCCGCGACTGCGCCCGGCCAATTTATCGCGCAGAGTAGGCAGAGAAAAAGACGGAATCGTTGTATGGGTCACTCGCACGGTTATGCGGCTCTCGCCCTTTTCCCAGTCGATCGAGTCAACCGCTTTAGTAAATGAAATCGGACCCGGAAACAGCATATAGTTGGCATCGAGCCGATCGTCGAGCACTTGAGCTAATCTATCCTCCAGCGCGGCTTCCTCATATCCCAGGACACGGACATTAGCCCGCGCTGTATACGCGATAGCGTCCTTACGGTCATCAAGCTCAGATTGCGGCGTAAATTCCAGTAGCTCGATATCCCAGCTTTCCTCGAGCAGGGTCCAACCCGGTTCAAGCTCCGATCTAATCTCTTCCTCGCTGCGTTGACGCGCTGCAGTCTGGGCCGCCGCTCGTGCTTGGTCAAGATCTGCCTGCTTGACAACCGCGACTTCTTCGCCCGAACCGCCGTTTACAGGCTGATCAATTTCCGCATACACGAGCGCTTGAGATGCCTCGGCCAGCGCGGCAAAGTTAAGCCGGCCTGATGATATATTCCCTCCCTCGCCCGCCTGTGCCGCCTCCACCGGAATGGCGACAGATGAGTTCGGCGGGATGATAGCATGACGCTGCATATAATAGAGAGTCCCGTTGGCAGCCACCAGCCGACTCTGCTCCACAATTTTTTGTTCATCAATAGTGCGATTCACCAAGCTGACAGTTCCGCTGGCTTTGGTGCCCACCACTTCTTTGCTCAACACCGGGGATACGCCTTCAACTTGTACTTCCCGCGCGTATGCCATCCCCGGGATTCGATCGGGCTCGCCGGTGCCGGCGCCGATGGCTAATTCCTGATCAATCAAAAGCGGGGCAGTTTCTAATACCATTTCTACTTGTGCTTGGGGCAAGAATATGAGACCAGCTAATACCAGCGCTACGGCTGCCAGTGACAGCAGGATAAGTATAATTTTTCGTTCGTTGTGGCCGAGGTGCGTTTTTTGTCGGATCGCAGTTTTTCCCTTAATGATGGCAAAGAGAGGGGGTTTTTTATCAGTCGGTTGCAGCGCCTTAACGCGTCGCTCTTGGAGCGAACGCGGCGGGACGGGTACATTTGTTACGTCGACTTTGGAGCCGCCAAACCGCGGTTTCGCGCTAGTTGGCTGTTGCTTTTGGTAAAGCTGGCGCACAGCCGGTGGCATGTCGTCAGGGGTGGGGATCCTTCTTTTGGAAAATTTTGCTGCTCTTATATCCCGCATGGTAGTAAGCGTAAATTGAAAAGCTATGTAAGTACAGCTTTGATGCGGCGAATGCCTCCCCCGGCGGATTCTTCTTTCGTGATTTTAAACGTGCCCAACAACCCCGTGCGGACAACATGGGGTCCGCCGCACATTTCACGGGAGAAATCACCGATGGTATAGACACTGACCCTCGTAGCATACTTATGTTCAAACAAACCAAGGGCGCCTGTAGCCTTGGCTGCCGCCACTGACATTTCCTCCCGTTGTACCGGCAAATCCTCCTGAATCTTTTTATTAACCAGATCGGCAACAGCCTGACGTTCTGGCGCCGACATGGGTCGGGGATGAGAGAAATCAAAGCGCAGCCTCTCCCGGGTTATGTTGCTGCCCGTCTGCCGTACGTGATCGCCTAGTACCTGCCGCAAGGCTTGGTGGAGTAAATGGGTAGCGGTATGATAGCGGACAGATTCTTCTGAGTGATCCGCCAGACCCCCTTTGAACTTTCCCGCGGCGGCCGTGCGGGAAAGTTTCTGATGTTTGGCCATTTCCTGCTGGTACCCCTCGACGTCAACCCTGGCAGCCTTCTCGGCAGCCAATTCAAGCGTTATTTCGATAGGCAATCCATAGGTGGTGTAAAGCTCAAAGGCCTGGAAGCCGCTTATTTCTTTCCTGTTTTTTAGGATCTGATCGAATTTGGCTAAACCTCTATCCAGGCTCGATAGTGATTTATCAAGTTCCTGCGTAAGCGCACTCTGCGCCTCCGCTCCCCGCTGTTTAAGCGATGGGTAAACAGTGCCGTACTCTGTGGCGATACGCTTCATGCCTTCCAGCAGAACTTGGGTTACGTTGGCGTTTACCTGTAATGTGCGCAGTGCCAGCACTGCCCGGCGAATCAGCCGGCGGACGACATAACCCTGATCCGCCTTGGACGGGATTACAGGGACTTCATCACCAAGAATAAACGTAAAGGCTTTAATGTGATCAGCTAAGATTCGCTTTTGCCGTAGATTATCGATCCGTGATTGCTCATTGATAAGAGCCATCAGCGGCTGATACGTATCAATCTCATAAATTGATGGCAGCCGGTTGAGAATCATCACGGTCCGCTCCAATCCCATACCGGTATCCACATTTTGCTGAGGCAGTGGCTGGTATGTTCCCTCCGCTGAACGGTCGTACTGCATAAATACGTCGTTCCAGATTTCAACCCAGCGCGCATCGTCAGGATCAAATTTTTTGGGCGGAGCGCTCAAGTTGCTCCAGTAAAACATCTCTGTGTCAGGTCCTTGCGGACCCATCTGTCCGCCTCCAGATGGCCACCAGTTTTCCTCCTTGCCTAAGTAGGCAATACGGGATGCTGGCACCCCGGCTGCCAGCCAGTGGCTGGCGGATTCGTCGTCGCGCGGCGCGTCGGCGTCGCCGGCAAAAACACTTACTGCCAGGCAGGCGGGATCAAGGCCGAGCCAGTCTTGATCAGTTAAAAACTCCCAGCTCCAGGCAATTGCTTCCCGTTTAAAGTAATCGCCGAGCGACCAGTTGCCGAGCATTTCGAATACGGTGGCGTGGGTGGCGTCACCGACATCATCAATATCGCTGGTGCGTAGAGATTTTTGAACATTGGTCAGGCGCGACCCGGCGGGGTGCGGTTGTCCTTTGAGGTATGGCACCAGTGGATGCATACCGGCAGTTGTAAAAAGCACGGACGGATCATGTTCGGGCACCAGCGGCGCAGCCGGTATCCGCGCATGCCCTTTTCCCTCAAAAAAAGACAAGTACTTCTCCCTCAGCTCATTGGATGTTATTTTCTCGGCCATAATCAGGCATAGGCATTAAGTCTGCCGCCATCCTACCAGCTAACACCCTATATTCACAACTAGTCCGGGTTAAATACATTGTAAAATGATAATCACGCTGGGGTTCCCGCCTCTGGCGAGGCCCGCCCTGCCGGGCGGCTGCCGCGGCTGCATCCTTAAGCCCAACGGCAGCGGAATACCGGCGGGCGCTTGGCGGGGGACCCCTGCCGTCTCCCCTTTGTTGCTAGATCAATTTCTCTGGCTTTGAGCTTAGAAATACTTTCGCTCTGGGGAGTTCTTAATGAAAGCAAATGCTTCATCAGCCGTGTCGACAATCTTGTATAAATCAATATCTGCCGGATCGATTGTCTGGAACTGGCTTACCAGTGTCTGGCTCATCCATTGATTAAGCGGCTCCCAGAATATTTTTCCCACGCAAACTACTGGCACCGGCCGCATTTTTTTTGTCTGAATAAGGGTGACCATTTCAAAGAATTCATCAAGCGTGCCATATCCGCCCGGAAAAAAGACATAGGCCTGCGCTGAAGCGGACAGCATTACTTTGCGCGTAAAAAAATAGTGAAAACCAATGCCCTTTTTAACATAAGCATTGCGGCGCTGTTCCTCGGGCAGCTCAATATCCAGACCAACTGATTCCCCGCCGCCTTCATAGGCTCCTCTGTTGCCGGCTTCCATGATGCCCGGACCGCCACCGGTGATAACCGTATAATGATGTTCACCCAGAATTCGGCCTAACTTGCGCGCTTCTTCGTACCACCGGCTGCCCTCGGCCAGCCGGGCGGAACCAAAAAAAGTCACTTCCCGGCGCAGCGGATACAAAAATTCGAAGCCGTCAATAAACTCGGCCATGATTCTGAAAATCCGCCAATTGGCGTTATCTTCAAAATCAAATGGCTTTTCTAAAGGAATTTTATCTATGTCGCTTTTATCGTAACGCACGCCTTTAGTTTGTAGTTAAGTAGCTTGTAGTATATCACATGTACATCGCGAGTATGATTGCGCCTGGTTACTTCCTATCCGCCCAGTAGCGGCTTTTGACTCCGGGGCTCTTGTTCGAGGAGCGGACCCGCTTCAAGGAGCGGGCAACCTACTTAACTAAAGCGGTGGTGGCTTGGGGCCAGAAAATGTCGTTGAGCCATTAAGTCTCCTCGCCGGCGGCACCGCGGCCGCGGCCCGATGAGCGCCGGGCGGTAGTTGTTTCTTTTGAGCTTTAACTATGCCAAAGCATTCCCGGCAATACACCTGTTTGTCAGGATCGGGCTTGAATGGCACTGTCGTTAGTGTACCGCAGCGATCGCATTTCACTTCAAATTCTTCTCTCTGCCGTCGTTCTCGGCGGGGCCGGTTGTCTGGGCGGGTATCTTCGCTTCTGCCTGAAGCTGATCCCAGAGCTGCCGAGAGGTTGGTAATTTCTTTCCGGGCCCGGTCAAGCACAACGTCCTCAAGCTGCTCTGGCGCAGGGGGCACCGGCACCTTCTGTGGCCCCGGAGGCCGGCTGCCACCGGAGGCTACTGTCTCTGCCTCGGCTGTTTCTTTAAACGTAACGCCGCTCCAGCGCATGATTTTCTCTTCCACTGTATTCCGGTCGCGTCCGTACCTCTCGCGTGAGACGTTCGTAACTTTTTCTCTGCTATTATACGTTTCGGCGGCCGGCGGGATTGTTTGCATGCTAAACGGCGTACTGGTCATGCCGTTGATCATCAGCTTGATGTAAGCATTATATTTATCAAGATTGACCAGATCAGTGGGGGTAAAATCCGGCGCGAATTCCGCTTCCATAAATTCCGCATCAAAGGCGCCAACGCGGAATGTTACAATCGTGCCGACGTTGCCAAAGACTGCGTCGCGCACCACTTCTTCCATCTGCGTGATGTATTGATGGGCAATGGTCAGGTTGAGTCGGTACTTTCTCGCCTCGGAAAGTATGGTGGCAAAGGACTCGGTGGCGAAGTTCTGAAACTCATCAACGTATAGATAAAAATCTTGTCGCTCTTCTTCCGGTACCTTCGCCCGATCCATGGCGGCCAGCTGCAATTTGGTGATAAGCATTGCGCCCAGCAGTGCTGAATTGTCTTCTCCGATGCGGCCCTTAGAAACGTTGATGATGAGAATTTTGCCATTATCCATGACATCTTTCATGTCGACCGTGCTCTTGGGCTGGGCAACGATATTGCGGATAATGGCGGAAGATAAAAATTGGCCGACCTTATTTTGTATCGGTGATATAGCTTCTGAGCGGAAGCGCTCGTTGTAATTGGCAAATTCATTAATCCAGAAAGATTTCACCACCGGATCTTGAATCTGATCAACTACTTTTTTTCGATAGGCCTTATCCGCCAGCATGCGCGTGATGCCCAGCATTGTGCTCGCCGGATAATCCAGCAGCGCCAAAATTGTGTTGCGCAAGATGTACTCAAGCCGCGGTCCCCAGGAATCCGCCCAGATCTTCTTCAGTGAGCTCACCAGTCCGGAAGCTACCAGATATTTGTATTCCGGGTCGATGGCTTCCAACACATTAAAAGCCACCGGAAATTCAACGTCGGCCGGGTCGAAGTAGACAACATCATTGGTACGCTCGGGAGGGATAACATCAAGCAGGCGTTCGGCCAAATCGCCGTGCGGATCAACCAGCGCCACGCCTTTGCCGTTCCGAATATCCTGCACCAGCATATTCTCCAGCAGCGTGGTTTTTCCTACCCCGGTTTTTCCGATGATATATATATGCCGCCGACGGTCATCCTCATAGATGCCGAAGGGTCGGTGTTGCCCGCGGAAATTGGTCTGGCCGACGACGGTAATCTGATCCATATGCACCGTAGCTTACCCGGTATCGGGCAGGAGCGCACGTGCGTCCGCCGGCTTAGGCATACGGGATATTAGCCGGCGGGCTTTGCACTCCGGCCTTAGCTCTCTCCAGGCCGGGCGCGCGGACATATTTGACCGGGAAGTGATACATGGTGGCTAGTTCTTCCGCGCTGTACCACTGACCAGCGGCGCGGCCAAACATATCTCGCCATTGGAATTTAAGCAGAATGTTGCGCTCCCGGAATTTGCGCCGGTATTCCCGTAAAATATAGTTCGGCCCATTGGTTTTCGATTCGTCGCTTGGCTTCAGGGAATTAAGATGCTGTGTATTAAACTGTTTGAACGCGCCTATAGTCCGGCCGATGTTGGGTTTTTTCAGTTGTCCCAAGGGAGCAATGTGGACGACGCGAATGATCGTCTTAAAATTATTTTGCGCTATTTTCTGCAAAATGCCCTTCATTTTGGCTTCATCAACGGGGTTAAAGAAGCGTAACTGGAAGGGTCTTTTTTCCTCGGCGGTTTCCTGCGGCCCGTGGAGCAGGGCGGTAATGAGTTCTCCCGGCACACTCAAGAAGAAATCACGCAGTCGCCCCATGAAGCCCGTCTCTTTTTCCTTGGCTTGGCCGGAGATTTCGGCTACTTTCTCCTCGCCTGCTTCCCGCAGCGCCGGCA
This sequence comes from uncultured Candidatus Saccharibacteria bacterium, assembly GCA_964373855.1. Lineage (GTDB taxonomy): Bacteria > Patescibacteriota > Andersenbacteria > UBA10190 > UBA10190 > CAYJWL01. Next base: position 29,904 of record CAYJWL010000005.1, on the reverse strand, counting down.
TATCCGGATCCATCGCCCGGATGACAAACTGGACCCAGAATTCCTCACCCGGAGCCACGTTGGTGAACGCCTCAATCATAGACTGATGCGGATCAACGTAGCGATCTTCTTCGGCCAAGCTGGCTTCGTATTCCCGATACGTCTTGATCGGGAAAAATTCTTCTTCGTTTAGGACAATTTCAGCGCCGTAGAGGTCATAATTTTTTCTTAAGTCTTCCCATCTGTACCGCAGCGTGTAATCCTCCACTTCCTCGATGCTGGCGCGTGGGTATTGCCCGTAGATGACTCCCTCGAAAAATTGCCGGCGGTCGGTGGGTACGACCAGAATATACCGGGCTCGTCCCTGCATGCAGTGAACTTCGCAGCTGTACCACGCCTCGTGGTAGCCATCGAAGTACAGCTCATTGAGATCCGGCGATTTGTGAATGCCGCCCAGGACATCATAGGCGACTTCCATAGATTTTGGGGTCTCTTCGGAATCCGGCGGGAGGTTTACCTGCAGAAAAGTCCACTGAATGCTGCTGACATAGTCAATCATAATCAGCATCCGGTACGCTTCCCAGGCAATACGCAGGATCAAGAAGATAACCACTATCCACCCCAAGGCATAAAGCGAAGGGGCCAGCTCGGCAAAAGCGGTTAAGAGTTCTAAGGATGATGCGGATGGTGTAAGTGTTAATTGCAGCACAGCTTTGGCGGTGAAGGATATAGATATAGTGTAGTCTTAACTCCCCGCTATCTACAAAACATCCCCGCTGGCGGGGATGTTACTCACAATTATGATTTCTGCCGCAGCGCATAGCGGTTCTCATCGGTTTTGATGAACCGCCTGTTATTCTGCAAGCTAAGTAAGATTGTATTTTTCTTTACCAGTCTCTGTTTGAGAACGCGGTCGATCAGCTCGTCCCTCGTTAGCGGCTGTTGTGCCTTGTGCAGGATGGCTTCCAGGACATCGGCGACCGTGCCGGTCATATACCCCCACTCCTTTAACCCGTAGAGGCCGCGGCCGACTAACACGAAACGGCTATCTTTGATCAGTTCATTGTGGACGGTCTGGGGATTAGCGGTTTTATGGTCAAAATGGGTGGCGTTAATCATCTCGGTAATTTCCCGGAAATGGGCTGGCTGGCCGTGCCGTCGCAAGACAGCATAGGCCTTATCTCCCACTCCGCGCGGAGTTGTCTCTGACCAGCCGACCAGGCCCCAGTCGCCGAATGCCGTTCGCGCCACTTGTTTGCTGGCCACCAGTGCCGATAGAATAATCTTGTGTGATAATGATTGCTCCTGTTCATGTAGATGTCCTTGGATGTCAGCAACCAGCTCATGTAAAGTTGTTGGATGATTCCTTTTTTTGAGGACGGTGCGGGCGGCAAGGATCACCTCAGAGATTTTAGGGTGCACGGAAGGCTGGTGCCGCCAGTGTGAATCAAACAGGTCAGCGGGAGCGACTTTGATAAAATCAGGCAGGATCGATAAAAGGAAGTGAACCGTATTGGCTGATGTGCCGTCGCCTAACCTTTCTCTAACAATCTCGACAACCTGCTGCTCGGCCATGGCACCGCCGTGGGTGGAAAAAATGTCCGTCAGCAGGTCAAGGGCTGGAGCATAAACGGTTGACAGTGAACACAGGGCTTTTTTGGCATTGGCTTCAATTTGGCGAACACGCTCGCGGGTGATGCCATATTCCTTTCCAATACTTTCAAGTGTTTCTGCTTCATCATGCTTCAGGCCAAACCGGCGCACTACAATATCCCTCGACCGGGCGTCCAACACTTTCAACATAGAATCAGTAATTAAACGCACGTCAGTGTGGCGGTTCAGAGAGCTATTTGTGGCTATGTGACTCATGGATGAAATCTTAGTAACATGTTATATATAATATGTCAAATTTAAGTATATACTGTCTTAGACTACATGTCAACTTTAATGTACATGCATAACATCAAACCATACTGCAAAGGTAGATTTTTGTCTACCGTATGGTTAGGAAGCTTGGGGAAAATGACTAACACGTCGGGAACCGGCCTGTGCCCCGCTGACAGCGGGCTTGGGCTGCGGTGAGCTTAAGTCGAATCGCGGGCAACGGCCTGCCGCGGCTGCACTCTTAATCTGCGACATCGGGGCAGATGCTGGCGCTCGGCGGATGACCATCGCTGCACCACCATCTTAAGAAAGAGATAACCGGTCTGTTTTAAACTGGTTGTATAATCTGGCGCAAGTGATTATCTAAATCCCCTGCCGTAAAAGCGATGGCGGTTTGGCAAGAAGCAGCCATAATATCTAAGACGTGCGGCAGTTCAATTTTCGATCGCAGGACAAAAGCTCGGCAGCCCTTGGTTTCAAGCGCCTTGCCCAGTTGACGTGCCAGATCAGCTGCCGACGCAGTTTCTCTACCGGCCGGAGCAAATACCGGATACACAACTACTACTGGCGCGCTCATTAAAGACTGAACGAATTGATCGAAAAAGGTTTTCAGTCGTGCTTCCATATGTGCTTCAAAAATAATCGCAATGCTGTCATTGGGACGTTGCTCCACAAGGGCGTCCCAGGTGGCGGCAATAGCAGCCGGATGATGGCCGTAGTCTGAAATCACATCCATATTTTTAAACTGCCCAACAATCTCCATCCGTCGAGACAGACCAGGAAAGGACTGCAGATATTGCTTTGCCCGGGCCTTGTTTATACCCAGTTGACTGGCCAGAGAAATCGCCAGTGCTGCGTTGTGCTTCATGTGATCGCCGGGTATAGGGTTGATAGCTTTCTCTATTTCTTCGCTGCTAACCTGGACAGTCTTCTTTGGCCAAGGCAAAACGGGATGTGATTGTACCAGCCTCGTGGTTGTTACCAGCGTCTTTGCCGCTCTCAATGTGGTGAGGAATTCGCCGTACGCCGCTGTGACCTCCGCCAGCGCTGTGTAATAATCAGGGTGGTCAAAATCTATGGTGGTGATGATGGCATGAGTAGGCCGCAACGTTAAAAAATGCCTGCGGTATTCGTCTGCTTCAACCAGAAAATATTCCTTCTGGCCGAGGCGGGCGTTCTTACCGGGCCAGCCGAATATGCTTGCCCCCACTAACACAGTCGGATTACATCCAGCTGCAATCAAGATATGAGCGAGAAAAGCGGTGGTGGATGATTTGCCATGTGTGCCGGCCACGGCAATCACACAGGCATGTTCGTTAGCGATCTCGCCAACCGCGGCGGGGTAAGACAGGGCAGGGAGATTTGCCGCCTGTGCTGCCTGACGCAGCGGATGGGTTGATGCTACAGCATCGGTATACACCATTAGGTCAGCACCGGATAGCAGCGGCTGGGCATCCTCTTCGGCTGCCAGTGTATAGATGTGAGTTAGGTCATCCGGCACGTGGCTGTCCGTGCCAGTGATGTCTTTGCCCTGCTCGTGCAGTAGCCAAGCCAGGCCGCGCATACCCGTCCCGCCCACGCCAAGCAAGAATACACGCTGGGCTTTCTTAAGATTCATGGTGTGCAGTATCAATAAAAGTCAGCTTACCAGCAAGTCGCCGTGGCCTGCCCAACCTATTTTTTTTCCGGGGCAAATCCTTCGGCGAGCTGAAACGCCAGAGAGGCTATGTTTTGCCCGGCCCGCGGGAAATCAAGGTGTTCCAAGTTTTCAGCCAAAGTCTTGCGCAGGGCTTCGTCCTTCATGATCCGGTTAATATTCTGCTTAAAAATGTTTCCGCCCAGATTAGTCGGCTCCAGCACCAGAGCCGCCCCGGCGGCTTCGTAGGCTTGGGCATTCTTGCGCTGATGGTCGTTGGCAGCTCCCTCCAGCGGAATCAGCAATGTCGGCGTCCGCAGGTGTGAAATTTCCGCCAGGGTGCTGCCGGCGCGCGAGACAATGCCATCAGCTGCCGCCAGCGCCGCCGCCATCGTGTCTGTCAAGTACGGCCACGCTTGATATAAATGTTTGCGCCCGGAATGGCTGATCAGTTCCTTGGCGACGGTCGAGACAGCTTCGTAATGATCTGGTCCCGTGATGTGAATAATCGCCATCTCGGTTATGAGTTCCGGCAAAAGCTTAAGCAGCAGCTCATTAATTTGCTGGGCTCCTTGGCTGCCGCCCAGCACAACGAGCAGCGGCTCGTTCGCGGGTAGGCCGAATGTTTGCTTGCCTTCCTTTTTAGAAATTGTTGTGAACTGTGCTCGCACCGGTGTACCGGTCACAAACGTTTTATATTGCCACTTATCCAAGTATTCCTTGGTTGTCTCGAAACCAACCGCTACGGCTGTAGCAAACCTAACCAGGAGTGCATTGGTTGCTCCGGGGGCAGCATCCGATTCGTGCAGCAACACGGGGATACGGTACAACACTGCCGCCAGTGATACCGGCAGACTGCCATAGCCGCCTTTGCTAATGACGACATCAGGCATAATTCGCCACATGTGAAATGCGGCTTGAAGCAATCCGATCGGCAACCGGAAAAACACATCAACTGGGTTTTTCCAAGACAGGTAGCGGCGAATTTTACCGGATACAATACTAACCGTAGGTACGTCATGCCGCCTAAAGAATTCATGAGTCTTTTTATCCGCCACGCCGATAAAGGTAATATCAAGCCGCTCGGGATCCAATCTTCTGGCCAGTGTCTTGGTGGCGGTGACGTGCTGCGCGCGCAGCGCCTCGATAATCGGTTCAAAAGGAATGACATGGCCGCCGCTGCCGCCGCCGGTGAGAATAATACGCATAGCATCAATAGTAATCAGTAATCAGTAATCTGTAATCAGTACTTATATGTGTCGAGAAAAATGATCTATTTTCACCAGGTTTAATTCTCACTTCCTGCTGCTTTCCTCAGTGTACTTGCTGATATTCAGTAGCATACCGGCAGCCAGGAGCAGAGTGGCTAGAGCGGAACCGCCGTAACTGATAAACGGCAGAGGGATGCCGGTCAGTGGTGTTAAGCCTAATATCGAGCCCATGTTGACAAAAGCTTGTATGGCGATCCAGCTTGTGATGCCCACTGCTAACAGGCGGCCGAAGACATCAGGCGAGCGCTGAGCGATGGAAAATCCTTTGTATACGATCACGATAAATGCGCCAATGACAATCAGAAGGCGTACGAAACCAAGCTCCTCGGCAATCACGGCAAAGATAGAATCCCCGGCCGGCTCGGGGAGATATAAATATTTCTGCCGGCTGCGGCCGAAGCCTAATCCCCATAGCCCGCCGGTGCCCACCGCCAGCAGCGCCTGATTAATTTGGTAGCCGATGCCTTGGGGATCAAGCTCCGGATGCAAATAAACGAACAGGCGTGCCAGCCGGTAGCGCGCCGCGCCGATAAGCAGCAAAAAAACAATTAAGCCGATTGAGGTGATTAAGGCCAGATGATGGAGGCGGAACCCGGCAGCAAACACCATGGCTATCATTATTACCACGATGGCAAATAACGTACCGATGTCAGGCTGCCAGACGAGCAGGGCCCCGATGATGCCTATAATGACTAAAAAGGGCAAGACGCTTGTCCGAAAGTCTTGTACGGCCTCGCCTTTCTTCGCCAAAAGACCGGCTAAGTACAATATACAGGCCAGCTTGGTAATTTCGCTTGGCTGGATCGTGATTGGACCCAAGCCAATCCACCGAGCCGCTCCGCCGGAGGCAACTTGCAAGCCGGGTACAAACACTAGTGCCAAGAGGGTTAAGGCGACCAGCAATGCCGGGGCAGCTACCAATTTCCATTTCCCGTAAGGGACAAAGAAGCCGATGGCAAACAGAAAAAATCCGGCGAGGGCGCCATATAACAGTTGGTGTTTGAGGTAAAAGAAGGCATCATCTCTCAATTGTTCACCCAAGACGGACGAGGCCGACCCAACCATCATTAAACCAAAAATGGTCAGTGCCAGAATAACAAGCAGCAGCGTGCCGTCGGCGGCATGTTTTGGCGAAGGAGAAGGCATGACAGAAGCGTAAGGCGTAAAGCGAAAAATGAAAAACAGAGGTTCAGGCTTGTCCATCTTCGACTCACTTAGGCCTTTCAGGCCAAAGCTTGCTCGGATTTGACCCTGAACCTGTTGCCTGGGTCGAAGTGTGGCGCCGTCGAACGGGTCAAAAGCAGTTTCGTCTGACTTCCCGCTCGTTCTGTTCGTAATTCTACTCGGCGCGGGACTCCCTCTGCCGCGCCATCTGCTCCCCGCTCTCCAAGCACGAAGCCGAACGATAGTTGGCGGGTTGGATATTTGCTAGGCGAGTTGCTCCACAGCGGATCGGAATTTTTCTCCTCTGTCGAATTCGTGCTGAAACAAACCGAAGCCTGTAGCGCCGGGTGAGAGCAGTACCGTATCCCCGGCCTTGGCTTCATCATGCGCTTTGTGCACAGCCTCAATCATGCTTTGCGCCCAGTACTGCGCCGCCCTGGTTTTTGGACCAATAAGTGCCTGCATGCGTTCCGTTGCAGTTCCCGGCAGCCAGATGAGTGAACGAATGTCGGCTTGGCCAATCTCCTCGGCCAGCTCTGCAAATTGCAGCCGTTTGTCGCTACCGCCGAGAATGAGAATAAGCGGCTTTCCCGCCAGTGACCGCAGCGCGGCGATAGTGGCATCGGGCATGGTGGCCGTTGAGTCATTGATGTAGGTAACATCATCTAATTCACGTACCGGCTCAAGACGGTGAGGCAATCGCCCAATTTTCCTGATGGCGCGCTCAATGCCTGCCTGTTTCATTCCCTTCAACACACCTATTAAAATCGCCGGCAGCAAGTTTCGCCGCTCATGGTCTGCCTGGTACGGCAGTGCATCAGCCGAGAACAGGTCCCAAGTCTTGCCGGCAACGCGGACGCGAATCGCGGAATTCTCGATACATATTCCGTCTGCCTCCGGCACTGTCTGCAGGCTATACCAATACAGTTTAGAGTATATGTCTTGAGACCAGGTACGGATGATCGGATCATCCCAGTTGAGAATTGTAATCCCGTCCGGGCGCTGGTAGCGCCAGATCATTTTTTTGGTGTCTACGTAATCTTCAAATGTTTCATACGTATTCAGATGCTCATGATAGATCGATGTCACGATTGCTGTATTGGGGCTTAGGCTACGTTCGCCCAGCGCCTCGAGCCGCCAACTGGAAAGTTCAAATACTACGGGGGCATTTGGTTGAATCTGCTTGAGACTGCCCAGCGGTGAGATGCCATCAATTCCGACTGCAACCGTGGCCGGGTTATGAACTTTAAGAACCGTGGCAATAGCGGTGGCAGTTGTGGTTTTCCCTTTTGAACCCGTTACGCCGATGATGTCAGTGCTGGGGCTGTACTGAAAAAATAAGCTGCTATCCATGGCAACTGGTACTCCAGCCGAGTGCGCGATCTTGAGATATTCCGAGTTTTTGGGAACGGCCGGATTTCGTATAACCAAATCTGCCTTGGAAAAATCCTCATCTCTGTGTTTCCCAAGAACCAGCTGTACGTCGGTAAACGGTTTCAGTTTACTAATGCTTGCGGCAAGCTGTTCGGAGGTTTTCAGGTCAGTTACGGTAATCTTTGCACCCTGCTCATGCAGCCATGTGATTGTGCCCAGTGCCCCGCCGTGCAGCCCAAGGCCCATAACTGTTACTCGCTTGCCGCGCAAGAGCGAGTAATCGGTCATTGGTAATTTGTAATCTGTACGAGACATAACAGAAGAGTACTATAGGCCAACTTAGCATGTCGAAGATTGACAGGTATCAATGCCGCCGGTAAGGTAGAAATTGTTCTTGTGCGCGTGGAAGGAGGAATAGAGGCTCCGAGGGGGACAAGGGTCCCGCTGTGCAAAGATGCATGTTTCAGGTGAGCTTTCATGTCGGAAGCAATACCTGTCTGCTTGCAGTCCGCTGGCCAAATGTAAAGCAGGAAATGATATGAACATGCATGCTTGCAGATACCCTTGCACCTTTCACGGAGGCAGGTGTTAGAGAAAGGCTAATATGCAAGCTCGCACCTCGGCGAGCTGCTCCGGCCTATTGACTGGCGACTGTCTATGCATATTTGGACATTAAAAAATCGAGCAATCAGGTTGGACTTAGTAATGCTCAATCGAGCCAGAAAAGGTAAGCATGCGAATTCCCAACGCCTCGGGTCTGGCACAGCCACGCGCACTTTCTTATCGACCCCGGAGGCAGGAATGTCCGGGGTTTTCTTTTTTGCGAGTGGCTTGGCAGTAGAGGTATTGGCCAATCTACTCCCTTGAATTGGCGGGCAACCTACTCCCTCATCAGTTGCCCATGCCTAATAACCCGATGACAAGGCCGGTGCTAGCAGCGACAGCACTGATAATCCAGAAGCGCATGGTGACTTGCGTTTCCGGCCAGCCTAAAGCTTCAAAATGGTGATGAATCGGCGTTGATAAGAAAACTTTTTTCCCGAGATATTTCTTCGAGAGCAGTTGGATAATAACGGAGCCAGACTCTGCTACCAGCGGAAAAGCAATAATCGGTAAAACGAGGGCGGAGTTCGTCAGCATGGCAATGACGCCGAGGGTTGTGCCCAGACTCATGGCGCCAGTATCCCCCATAAAAAATTTCGCCGGATAGACATTATTCCACAAGAAGGCCAAGATGCCACCGACAATGGCCGCGCAAAACATGGCCAACTCCACCCGGCCGATGGCAAAGGCCAAAGCAGTGTATGCGCCAAAGCAGAGCAAAACAATTCCGCCTGCTAATCCGTCCAAGCCATCGGCTTCGTTAACAGAGAATGCCGTGGCTACAATCACGAGCAGGAATAGCGGAACATACCACCACCCGATTTCAAAATCTCCTATACCTGGTACGTGAATAATGCTCCATTCAAGTTTTGAGTAAAACCACCAGGCGCCAAAGGCAGCCACAACAAAGTATAGCATTAGCCGCTGTCTCATGCGGAGACCGCCGCCGCTTGGCCCAATTTTCCGCACATTTAAAAAATCATCAATCAGGCCGACAATGGCGGAGGCAACTAAGGCGCCCAGGGGGAGCAAGGTTTGCGGCCGAGATAGAAAATTGAGCGCGCTTGTGATACTGGAAGAAAATGCTATATGGAGCAGCCAAAAAATTAGCGCTAATAAAGTGACTGTCAGCCAAATTATGATACCGCCGCCCACCGGCGTTCCGGTTTTTTTCAGATGAAGTCTTGAGTAAATAGGTGTGAATCCATCGTTCCGAATGCTTTTCACAAAGTGGAATTTATTGAGCTGCTGCATCAATGCCGGGGTTAAAGCCAAAGCCACCAAAAAAGTTAGCGTCGCCATACCGAAAATACGGGTGACATTTATAACAAGCTCCGGATCGCCAAAACGAATCATAAATAGAGTGAGTAGTTAGTAGGTAGTAGGGTGTGTACTAAAGGTAGTTTAAGAACAAAGGGTATTCCAATTGAATTTTAACCGCTACCCCCTACCCCCTACAACCTCACTACGGCCAGGTGTAATTGCGCCCTATCCATTCCGCCAGCACTTTTACGTCTTGAAAGCGCTGATCGCTTCCCAACGCCACCACTCCAATCTGCTGCCCCTGCTTGCCTAGGGTTATTATTGCCAGGTTCTGCCCAGCCTCTACGGTGTATCCTGTCTTGGCTGCCAGTATGGGCAAGTACGTTCCTAGCAGCTCGTTTGTTGATTTAAAGAAGCGCACCGTCTCTTCCGTCGTAGTAACTGTGCCTGTCTTCTGCGACAACATTAGCCGAAGCGGGGCATCGCGGTAGGCCAGTTGTAATAACGTACTTACTTCTCGGGCGGTTGAATGTTGGGTTCCTCCCTCTAGGCCGGTGGCATTGGCAACCACCGTGTGCTCCAATCCAAGCTGACGGGCATGCTCATTGGCAAACTGTGCGAAGGCATCCTCAGATCCTTTAGCGGCTACTGCCAGGGAGACCATGGCATCGTTGGCCGAAGCTGACATAGCGGCGGCTAAGAGATCCTGCACTGAAGCGTGCTGGCCGATTGGCAATTTAATGTGTGCACCCATTCGCTGCGCTTTGGCTGCTTCAATGGGGATTATAACTGTCTGATTCAAACTAAGCAGACTGCGCACGGCTAAAGCCGACGCCAGCTTGCTCAATGATGCCACCGGTCGCTCCTGATCGGCGTTTTTTTCATACAGAACAGTGCCACTCTTTACATCCCAGGCGAATACCGACTGGGCAGAAACAAGCACATCAAGCGAATCGCCGGTGAAAGTCGGCGCCGAAGGCCGGGCGGGAGCGGCGGCCGAGGATATGTTAGTACCAACACAAACATCCAGCGGTTGCTGGATAAGAATGCAGCCGAGGCTGACCGCGACAAGCTCAATTAAGGTCATAGCGATACTACCTCATTCTGATGACTGCAATAGCTGGTCAACTGTGCTGTTGTTTGATAACTCGGAAAATTGAGGCAACTGCTCACGCCGTGTCAGACCCACGTGCAGCAGAAATTCATCGCTAATATCATATAACGGCGTTTGTCCGCCGCTGCGAATCTGGTAAACCAGTCCGCGCCGCAGCAACTGGCGCAGCATGCTTCGGGAATCAACCCCTCTGATCGTATCAATGTCATACCGTGATATTGGCCCCCGGTATGCTACCAGCGCTAATGTTTCCGACGCTGCCCGTGTTAAGGGCCTGGCATCATAAACCGAATACTGCGCGAGGAAAGTAGCCACGTGTGGGCTGGTAACCAACTGTATGCGGTTTGCCGTCCGCACCAGCGCCAGACCACGGTCGTGCAAGGCATCTTCAAGTTCGAGCAGATAGTCATCAATTTTTTCTACCGGTTCATTAAGCAGTTTAGCCAATTCTTTTTTTGCAACTGCCTCGCCAGCGACAAACAGCAGAGCTTCAATTTTCTGTGACGGCGTGCCCGTTGCCTTGTCTTTGGTCATGGCCACAGTAGATTACTCCGACGGAGCCCGATGCACCTCGATATTTTCAAAAGGTGTGGCCTGTTGTAATATCACTTCTTTTTTCCGTGCCAGCTCGAGAACTGCCAAAAAAGAGATAGCTGCCTCTTGGCGACTTCTGCCTTTAACTGAATCTTGAAAAATGAGTTTCTTGACGCGGCGCAAACGATCAAGGAAAAGGGTCAGGCACTCTTCCAGAGTTCGGCCGGCGTTCTTCAGCCGCGCGGGGAGGTAACGGGGATGCGGAATCTTTTGGAAAACACTGGCCAGAGCATTAGCCAGTATTTGTGGTGAGCAATCAGGAAATGACATTGGCTGCAGCATGCGGTACCTTCCTTCCGCCCAAAAATTTGCCGGCAATAACCTGATCGTGTCCCACCTATCCAGCATAATTTTAGCCTGCTCACGGTATATTTGATAAAGACGAACGTATTCAGTCAAGTGTGCGATTTCCTCTTCCTCTTCTTCGCTTAGGGATGGTAAAAGCTGCTGAACTTTTAGGAGCAGAAGAGTGGAGGCGACAACTAAAAAATCCCCCTGTACCTCGGGTTGTATTTCCTGCTGCTGAACATATTGCAGAAAATCATCGGTGATCGTATGCAGCGAAATAGCTGACAGATCAAGTTTTCGCTTGCGTGCCAGCTCGAGAAGGAGATCAAATGGTCCCTCAAAATTGTCGAGCTTGACTGAAGGCAGCGCTGAAGTCATGAAGATAGAATAGTCGCTCTATCAAATAAAATCTATCATAGACGGTCTGATGGCGTCTCTTCGTGAGGAATTGCCGTCGCGATCCACGCTGCCAAAGCGGCCTTACTTGTGCGTGGGCACGGGTTGTCCCCGAAATTTCATGAAATATTTACTAGCTGATTTTATATGCTCCCGTGTCAGCGGGCTGGTGATAATTCCAAGGAGTTGATCCTGCCGGCTGCTTTGCTGGTAAAAATGAGAAAAAACCGCCTGGGGCATATACACGACCCGCCAGCCAGCCAGCCACATCCGGCGGCACCAATCAACATCTTCAAAATATAAGAAGTAGCGTTCGTCCATGCCTCCAACATCTTTTACGGCCGCATTCCGGACCATGAGACAAGCTCCCATCAGCCAGTCCACGTCTTTAATCGATTGGTGATTAAAGTCCTTCATGAGGAATCGCGCATTTTCTTTTTTGCCCTTACTGGATCGGCCTAAAGGAGTACGCCGGTAAATAATTGTCATGAGCGAGTAAAAACGATAGCACGAATGCTGCAATTTGCCGTTTGGTGAAATTAGTTTTCCCCCGGCCATTCCTACATCACTATGGTTGTCCATAAAATGTACGAGCCGGGCAATGGCATCAGGCAGCGCGATAATATCAGGATTCAAAATAAGACAATACACCCCCTTGGCTGCCGCCAGGCCCACATTGACTCCTGCGGCCAAGCCAACGTTTTCCTTGTTATCAATGACGGTAACTTCTGGAAAATCAGAGCGCAGAAAAGACACACTTTCATCTGTTGAATTGTTATCAACGACAATAATCTCTGTCTTAGCCGGCAACTTTTGCGACAGCAGGGATTCCAGCAGCGATTTTGTGACCGCGCCGGAGTTGTAATTAACGATGATTATACTTAGCTTCATAATCTCTTAGCTTCTCTCGATTAGTATCTGGTAATTACAGAACCAACTGATACTACAGCAGAATCCTGATTGGCACAACTGTGGTTCTGCCCTGTCGGCTAAATACCCTTCTGGTTTGAGGTTGCCTTTTCAAGTTTGAGGTTGTCTGTGGCCACGAGACACCTTCTGGATTTTCCCAGCTAAATCAGGTATCCCCTCGACATATCGATATGTCGAGGGGTAATAACGTCCAAATTATATATGTGCGCGCTTGCTCATCATGTGCGGTAATACTCGCAGTGTTTCCCACCACACCCGCGCCAGCGGTATATAGGTCATCGAGAGCAAGAAGAATGATAACAAGCGGATCAGAAAAAACGGCCCATGGACCAGCGCCTGCTGCCAGGTAACATTCTTGGCGAGCATCCAGACGTAGTTGCGAAGCGAATAGCGAGTGCGCGGGCTGCGCAACCGGTTGTAAATATATTTTGGGTTTATCCCCCAGTTCATAATGCCCCGCGCGCCGAGGGTGCGCGCATGAGTTCCCATGGCAATTGGCAGATAGACAGATTTCCAGCCAGCTCGCTTTAGCCGCCAGCCCAGATCCACATCTTCTTTGTAGGCAAAGAAATCATTATCAAATACCTCAAGCCCAGCGGGTCCCCGCACCAGATGTTTCGCATCGGTACGGGGCAGGCCTGTCTTAAACTCATCGGAATTTTTACCCCGTACCCAGCTCTGCTTCGGTGCGGGGCGTTCAGGCTGGGTGGCCCACCGTTCGACCCCGAGCTCACGGTCGAGGGGCTGCCGAGCCACCCACTTGTCCTGTTTATGAGCAATGCCTTTGATCGCTGATAGTCTGTATAGTCCACACGCCCCGGTGACAGCTATCAATGCAGCAGCCCCGTCATATTGTCCTGTATCTATTTCCCCCGCTCCCCTTTCTTTCCCATTGAGAGCAAGTGTAAGAACTATTCCTGCTGAATCGATTACATTATGAGGTTCAACTCGCATAAGCTTTCCCTGAACTGCGGCAATCTTAGGATCATCGAATGCCTTGAGAAGCCCTCTGATGCCGGCCCAATTAAGCTGAACATCAGGATCGTGCATCAGCACATATGGTGTCGTACATTTTGAAAAGCCGAGATTGTGAGCGGCAGCAAACCCAATATTCTCTTTGTTTTCAATAATCTCTGCGAGCGGCAGGTATTGACGGACGATGACCACAGAGTCATCGATCGAAGCATTGTCTATATAACGGATGATTGCCTGATCTCGCGGAATGGCGGCTAGTATATGTACTCCATCTCGCAGGGGCTGTGCGCTGTTCCAGCCAACAATTTGAATAGTGATTAACGCCGGCATGTAGTAGAGCTTATCTCAAAAATACCCTTTCGCCTGCAATCCGCACAATTCGGCTGCAAACAACTCTGAACTCGTCGTAATACTCCCGGTATTCCTCCTCGCTCTTCGTTGTTTTCGCTCGAATCGTGCGAATTTCGGCATGAAAAGCATTTATGAGATAAGCTCTAATTACAAATTACCAATTACAAATTACTCTACATAGTATGGGCCAGGAAATCATCATAGCGGCAATTACCGGCTTGGCAACTATCGTGCTGACCATCGTATCTCAAATCGCGCTGTGGCAGCGTAAGGAGTACCGGTGGGATAGAATGCGGGTCTATATGACGAGTCAGGAAGGCATCATATGTAGTGCTCCTGCGCTCGTTGCTTGGTTGGTATTTCTTGCCCTTGGCTGGGTGTTGCTTGTATTCGATATGACCAACTTTGCTTCCGCTATCGGCTGGGCATCACTGGCAGGCGTGGCTATTTTTCATGTAGCGCGGATATCACGGCAAGGCATCATCCGGCCTGACCCAACGCCAAAAGCAATAGTACTGACCGGAATAGTCATGGCCGCGGCGGTATTCTATCTCCGGTTGTTTAATATGGCAGGCTATGCTGATGCCTTACAATGGGCGACGGCGATTTTTTTCATTCCGATTATTGTTGCCCTTGGCGTGGCGGCGGTTAATACACTTTCCTCCATCAGAAAACGGCAGATAATAAACCAGGCAGCTAACCGTCGAGCACAGTTGAGCCATTTACAGGTTGTCGGCATTACCGGCAGCTGGGGTAAGACGTCAACGAAACATTTTCTCCTACAGCTGCTGTCAGGTTCTGGGTTGAAAGTGGCGGCAACTAAGGAACATCGCAATTCGGAGTTCACAGTCGCGCGGGATATTCTTGAACGGCTTTGCCAGAAAACAGACGTGTATATAGCGGAGATGGGCGCATATCGGAAAGGAGAAATCGCCGCGTTGAGTAAATTAGCGCAACCGACAATCGGAATTATTACGGCCATTGGTAATCAGCATGTAGCACTGTTTGGCAGTCAGGAAAATATACTGAATGCCAAGTGGGAATTGGCGGCGGCATTACCGCGTGTTGGCCGCCTCGTTCTCAATGCCGATGATCCGTTTCTGGCCAAGCAGGGCAAAACTTTTCCGCGCGTCCGGTGGTTCTCGGCGACCGGCAAAGCTGATGTCTATGCAAGCGCAGTGATAATGCAACCAACGCAGTTACAGGCAACACTTCACATTAACGGAGATACCAGTGAGGTCACTATTCCGCTCGCTAGCGGCGGTATGCTTCTGTCGGTTCTGGCGGCGGTTACTGCCGCTCATGTGCTGGGAATGCCATCAGGCAAGATTTTCCAGGCAGTGGAGAAATTAAAGGCATATCCAAAGACCATGGAGATTCTAACCGGAAAAAATGGTTCTGTTATAATTGATGATGGTTATTCCGCCAGTGAGGGCAGCGTGAAGAATGCTTTAGATCACTTGGAAAGGTTCACGGAAAAGGATAAGCGCGTGGTAATTGTCCCGCTGATTGAGTTGGGAAATGAAGCGGCTGCGGTTCACAAAAGAATCGGACGGCTGCTGGCAGAATCCCGGGCACGCTGCTTTATTTTCGGCGAAGCTCACAGGTATGATTTACGGCACGGGTTAAGAGGCGGTACAGCGAACGTTACGTGGTTTACAAATGCCAAGAAGTTAGCTGAAGAGGTGAGCGATGGTCTTACCGGGCAATCAGTTGTATTGCTTGAAGGGCGTATTCCGGATGTGGTAAGAAAGGCAGTTGTAAGTTATTAATTGGCAGTCGTTCGTTTAACCTTACGTTTGGATCCGAATTTAGCTTATCTCAAGACCTACCTAATAAGTAGTAACTAACAACTAATACCTAGCCTGTGTCGCGTCCAATTGCTATTTCGCTCTCCCCCAATACCGAAGCTGCTGATATTCAGCTGGCCTGGAAGGTGTTGCTGCATTCTGCGTTATGGACAGATGAGGATATATTGTTTCAGGTGGAAATGGCCATCGCTGGAATTTTTGGACCTGTTCTCGATCATGTTTCTGACCACGAATCTGTCAAGCGCCGATATGTTGCTTTAACAAGCTCCGGCCGGCAAGCGCTGCATGATCTGTTTGTCGCGGCCGGCATCGGCAGCGGAGACGAGGTAATTATTCAGGCGTTTACTTGCATTGCGGTTCCCGCTTCAATTCAGTGGGCGGGAGCCAAGCCAGTGTATGCCGATATTTCGGAAAATACTTTCAACATTGATCCGAATGACCTGCGGAAAAAAATTACACCTCGAACCAGGGCTATTATTATTCAACACACCTTTGGTATGCCCGCGCCGATCGATCAGATAAAAGTTATAGCCGCTGACTACAATCTCCTGCTTATAGAAGACTGCGCCCATGCACTGGGTGGATCATATAAAGACCAACCGCTCGGCAGCTTTGGCGATGCGGCGATTTTAAGTTTCGGCCGCGACAAGGTAATTTCTTCTGTATTTGGCGGCGCGGTTGTCAGCCATGATGGCAATCTCATTGAATCTGTGCGGCAACAACAGCATAATCGGCCATATCCTCCGCGCCGCTGGATGGTGCAACAACTCCTTCATCCAATTCTGTTTCATTCGGTCATTCTGCCCTTCTATTTTACGTCCGGTGTTGGGAAAGCAATTCTGGTCGCGAGTCAGCGTCTGGGCCTCTTGAGCAAAGCCGTCGAAAAGAAAGAAAAAATGGCAGCTAAGCCTTCTCACTTCATCTATCGCTTCTCGCCGGCTCTGGCGTTTCTTGTAAACCGACAATTGCAGAAGCTTGACGAATTCAATGAGCGCCGGCAGGAAATTGTTGATCAATATGTTGCGAAGCTAAGCCGGAACGGCGTAAAACTTCCAACCGTGCCGGAGCATAGCATCCCGGTGTGGCTGCGCTTTCCTATTCGGGTTGATGAGCCAAAAAAGTTGCATGCGGCCGCCAAGGAAAAAAATATTCTGTTGGGCGACTGGTATGATTCCGTCTTGGTCCCAAAAGACAGTAATCTCTCGTCCTTTGGCTACAAAACAGGATCTTGTCCGAGAGCTGAAGCCGCTGCCCGCCATGTGGTCAACCTGCCTACATATCCCTCTCTGACTAATTCTCAAGTGAAGGAAGTAATTGATCTTGTCCGTTCGAATGAAGTATGAGTAGTAGCAACCGAATCGTCATGTGTATAACGCCGGCCGTCTGCTTTCCGGGGACGGCGTGCCTGCTCTCCAGCGGAGCATGCCGCCTCAGCCCTCGCCTCGCCGCTGTCAAGGCAACAATGCCTGTGACAGACCAAGCCAGCTCGGCTCCGGGATGCCCCGGCAAACCAGACGCCCGGCACAACCCATAAATCATTGCTATGAATATCCGAGAAGCTTCAAACAAGGTTGATTGGAATACATTTCTGCTGTCGGTAGTGCCAAACACCTTTCTCCAATCGTGGGAGTGGGGACAGGTGCAGAAGTTAGATGGGGAAACTGTTCGTTACCTTGGACTTTTTGCAGATGACAAGCACATAGGCGCGGGGTTGGTAATAACCGTTAATGCCCGTCGCGGAAAATTTTTGTTATGCCCACACGGCCCAATATTCCTGCGTGATGAAGATGTAAAGGAGTATCTCGGTGAGTTCGTTGAGTATTGTAAAAATCTGGCCAAGCAAGATGGCGCTGTCGTGGTGCGCATCGCTCCCCTGCTTATTGAAACGCCTGAACATAAGCAATTGTTTTCTGATTTTGGTTTCTGTCCGGCGCCGCTTCATGTCCACGCGGAGCTAACATGGGTACTTGATATCACTCCAAGCGAAGAAGATATTCTCTCCGGCATGCGCAAGACAACGCGGCATGCTATCAGGCGAGCAGAAAAAGAGGGAGTGACAGTTGAACTCAGCGAAAATCCCGAGGACATTGCTCGATTCTTTCCTTTGTATGAAACTACGAGAAGTCGGCACGACTTTGTGCCATTTAGTGAATCTTTTTTACGAAATCAGGTTGAAGTGTTCGGCCAAGAAGGTAGAGCGCTGCTGGCCTTTGCGAAATATAAAAATGAAGATGTGACAGGAGCAATCTTCATGAAATTCGGCAATACAATCTTCTATCACCACGGCGCATCAAAGAAACTTGCCCCATCCGTTCCTGCAACTCAATTACTGCATTGGGAAACAATCAGACATGCTAAACAAGAAGGGATGACCCAGTATAACTTTTGGGGCATCGCCCGTGACGATCAGCCAAATCATCCCTTCGCCGGCATCACAACTTTTAAAAAAGGTTTCGGCGGCACCGCCATCAACTACATGCATGCGCAGGACTTGCCGACCTCACTTGGATACTGGAAATTGTGGCTGGTTGAGATGATAAGGAAGTATAGGCGAGGATTTAATTAAAACTTTACATTCGCTTGTCCATCTTTGACTCACTCCAGCCTTTTAGGCCAAAGCTTGCTCGGATTTGACCCTGCCCGGCGGCCGGCTTTAGGGCACTCCGAGCCTATCCAGAAGTGAGCGGCGCTGTAAGTCCCCGCCCTTTTAGCGCGGGGCGTGGCGCCGTCGAACGGGTCAAGAGCAATACACAAGGAATGTCCTTAATTGAGCCACGGATATTTATTTGTCCCTTACAACCTGTGAAGTTAAGGCTGCCACAATCCAAAACAAGGCGTTTGTGGGAAAAATGTCCCAAATGTCTATGAAAAAAGCCTGAATGAGAAAAGCGGCGAGGAAGCCGAGCTGGAAGAGGCCGAGAGTAACTGGTAATCGGTAATTGGTAATCGGTAAAGTTGAGGAATTTAGAGCAAGCTTGATGCCGGCTCGGGCAAGGCGCCAGTATATCCAGCCGTAGAAGACGAGGCCGATGACACCCATCTCCACAAATGTTTTCAAATACTGATTATCAACGAGCGTGGTATTTTTTGTAAGCTGCACCGCGCGGGAGGCGCCGGCGGCGATGTCATATACTTGAAGATTGACCTGCCTGAAGTTTTGCTCGAGCACATCCCCTAGGCCTCTGCCGATGACTGCCTCCGCATAAGTCGTGGGCGCAACCAGACGCACGAAGAAAGTTAATCGTTCTTCGTTGCTGCCGTAGGTTGGATCTACAATCGAGCGGAACAACCCACCCGCCGGCGTAAATCTCACCGCCAGCATCAGAGCAATAATAGCCGTGGCAACTACTGCGCTCATCAGCGACGTTATCCTTGTCTTGCTTATCTTGCTGTGCGCCAGACGGATTAAGTAGAAGAGGAACATAACTGCCAAAGTGGCCCCCAGCCCAATCCAGACCGCGCGCGAATACGTCAAAATGATGAAAGGAAGCGTGAGCGTAAACATCAAACCCCACACAATTTTTGTGTGTATGCGGCGGAGAGTTAAGGCCAAAGCCAAAAAGAGAGAGGAGATGGCAACGACATATTCTCCAAAGATACTTGGGTGAGCCAGAATACTGGAAAGCCGCGGGATCCAAACTTCACGAATCGGATCAAAGCGCAGCACCGCGCTGTCCTGCGCGAACAGCCACTGCCACACCGCCAGAAACAAAACAGCCGCGAAACTTGCCAGCAGCCACCATAATCTTTTTTTCATCCGCTCCTCATCGTGCCGCAAATGCAGCACTGCAACATACAGGAAAATGTACAAAACAATATCCCGCAGCCGCAGCACTCCCAGAATAAAATCATCTGCCCGAAGCATGCTTATTGCACTCCAGATAGCCAGCGCCACTACTGGAGCTATGAGAATATTACGCTTATAAGAAAGCCTCTTAGTAAGCAGAGGCAAAGCGAAAGTCCGTAAAAAAAGCGTCATGATTATGACATCCTTTATTAAAGAAGCAGTCGCAATTGTCTGCGTGATCTTCAGCATCGGCAAGAGCGGCATAAGAATTATAAGCAACATGAAGCCCAGCTCCGGGTTCTGCCATGTCCACCACGCCGTTACAGCAAAGAGCAGAACAAATAATCCAGCTTGGAAGCTAAAGAAGAGCGCGACAAACGCGCCAACGAGCACCGTGATTAAGGACCAAGCATAGGCCGGTTCAATTTCTAATTTCCAATTTCTAATTTCCAATACTTTCATAAACGCTGACGATTCTGCCGCCTACGGGCTACATGTACAAGCGAGGCAGGCAGAGAAAGTAAAAGCGCTAGCGGAGCAAGTAAAAGGAGTATGAGATATGCCGCAAATCCCAAGTGCTTGCGCGCATACCGTAACGCGCTTTGGATGAAAGGGAACGATCGCCGCAGGCCTACCAGCTGATTAAAACTGGCCGCGCCATGATGTTTTACCACCGCGTTTGGTGTATATACTACTTCCCCACCACGTGCCTTCACTCTTTTACAGTAATCAACTTCCTCAAACCAAATCCAGAAGCCTTCATCGAGCATGCCGACATCCCGCCATGCGCTATTGCGGATAAGACAGGCTGCACCCATTACCTGATCAACTTTAGCCTCTCTGGCATAGTTAAAATCTGCCTGCATGTAATGGCGCCATAATGCAAAGTGTGGCCATAACCGATGAAGCTTAAGGAACAAAAATACAAATATGGCAAGGGTCGGGAATAATCTGACAGAGGGCTGATGTTGTCCTGTCGCATCGAGCAGCTTTGGTCCAACCACTGCCGTCTCTGGATTCGCTTCAAGAGTTCTCACCATTTCCGCAACCGCTCCGGGCTGCACGGCTGTATCCGGATTAAGAAGAAGAACATGATTATCCCTACCGCTATGCTTCAGAATAAATGTTATTCCGATATTATTTGCTCGGGCGAATCCGGCGTTGTCATTTAATTGAATAAAATGGGTCAGACGGTTGGGTGCCTGCCGCAGCTGCACCCCCACCGCGTCACCCCTCTCGGTTTTCGCCCACTCAACTGAATCATCACTTGAGTTATTATCAACCACTACAACCTGTTGGATTAATTTCTTTTCGGGCAGTCGCTCAAGTGATTGCAAACACTCTGATAAAAGCCGGCCGGCATTCCAGTTGACGATGACTATCGAGACCTTTGTCATAATATTGATACTACGTACAGAAACCGTTTAGTACAGCCTTGTATTTTTTTTGAGACGTGAGATACTCACTGTTCTTGGGTTGCTCATTCAATGTTAAGACCCGAACTCCGGTTGTATGGAGAGGAAACCATGGAATCGCGTACAGCGTCAATAACAGCGGATGTTATCGCGAAAGTTCGATCATGCGTGGGCGTGTCCGAATACGAGTTTTTTGATTGTGATTGCAAACCACCCCGGACGGTCAACTGCTTTAACCTGCTATGGTGGGCGTTTACAACGAGCGGAATCGTAGTCCCGCGGGATTTGAAACTACTTCTGTACCGCGGCAGGAAAGTGCACCAGAGCCAGGCGCTGCCTGGTCAGCTTGTGTTTGTTGCACAGCCACGCGGTGAACATTATGTCCAAGACACCGATCGTGCCTACTATGGTGTGGATCACGTTGGGATGATTGATTCAGCTTTGGATGGCACCCGGAGACACTGTGCAGTAATACACGCCTGTGCTAACAGGAATACTGTGATTGCAGAGCCGCTTAGTGTGTTCCTTAAGACGTATCATTTTCGCGGCGTCTATGACATCATCGGCCGGTCAAGAGAGCCATAACTCTTTATTGGTTTGGCTCACCCAGCGATACGCCACCCTCCTTAACCGGGTGGCTTTTTTAATCAGTGAGAATACGCCGTGTCTGCTCGGCCGTTTTCTCCCACGAAAAGTGTTTCGCCCGCTCAATGCCCTTGGCCTTTAGCTCATCAGATTTTTCCATAGCCTGTGTGATTCCTGCAGCAATTGATTCGACACTACATGGGTCAACAGCAATTGCGGCCTCTCCGGCAATTTCAGGCATAGAAGAAGTATTACTGGTCACCACAGGACAACCGCACGCCATCGCTTCCAGGATTGGCATGCCGAAGCCTTCATAGAGGCTGACCAGCGTAAAAACTGCCGCGTGCCAATAAAGCGCCGGTAAAAGCTGGTCGGGTACACGGCCGATAAGATGGATGTGCTCCCGCTGGGGTGATTGTTTGACCCTATCCAGAATGGGCTGCTGCAGCCAACCGTGGCCGCCGGCAAGAGCCAGCCGCAACTGCGGATGATTTGAGTGGATCCGCTCGAAAGCAGCGATCAGGCGGCGCAAATTTTTGCGCGGCTGGATTTGTCCGACAAATAAAATGTATGGCTTGCGTAACTGCGGATACTTCTCCTCAAGCAGCGGCCATGATTGTGTAATCACATCATCTGCCGGTCGGTGGAATGTGTGGTGATCGAGCCCGTGGTGCACTACGTGCACCTTTCCCTTCCGCCCGTAGTGTTCAGCAATATCATCGGCGGTGGCTTGTGAGACAGCGATAATAGCATCAGCTTCGTGTGCCACTTGCGCGCTGAACACTTGAAGCAGCAGCCAGTCTTTGTACGTGAACTGGTCGGAAAATTTGTGCATAGCCAGATCGTGAATGACAGCCACGGTTTTCATCCGCCGCGGGCGGATGATCGGTAGCTGCTGGATTGGCATGAACAGCACATCGGGGCGGATGCGGACAAGGTCAATTGGCAGCCGGGATTGTGTCCAGTATTTCGGCCAAGGCGAGGAATGCCAGGCAGAGTTATCGTTTTTTAGTTTTAAGTTTTTAGTTTCATCGCACGGGGCCAGAAACTGCCAGTCGTGTTCTGGAGCTAGGCGTGGCAGCTTTTTGGCCAGCTCAAACGTATACCGGGTCGTGCCATCCGAGCGCGCCGTACATAAATCTGAAACATCAAAGGCAATTTTCATGTGCTTGTCTCCTTGTTATGAATAGTGTTTCTCAACAAATCGAGCAGCCGACGCGCCCGCTGGTCCCAGGTATGATCTGCGGCCAGTGAACGCCGTGCCGCTCGTCCGGCCTCACTGCCGCTGTGTTGCAGCAGTCGGTTAGCCGCCCGTATGAACTCTTCGGGCGATCTGACATATTCAATCAGGTTTCTATATTCCTTAAGCTCGGGCACACCGCTGACGATGATCGGCTTACCCGATGCCATAAATTCCCAGAATTTTAAAGGGAAGCTGGCGGTATTATAGGCATTGTCTTTGTATGGGATCATGCAGACATCGAACTGCTGAACATATGCCGGCACTCGCTCTCGATCAATGATACCTAACATATGCACATTTTCCAGCCTCGCCAGATTCGTGAGTTGTTTACCGCGGTCTCTTACAACCGGCGCTCCGATGAAGACAAAGTCCCAGTTTGGTTCCTTGGTGGCTACAGCTTCCAGCAGCGCAAAATCAACTTTGTATTCATCGAGCGCGCCAACAGTACCAAATATTGACCCATGCTTCTTAAAGCCCAGATACGGCTGGTTGCGGCTGACGTTGGTGAACAACGCCACATCGCCGGCATTTAACACCAGATGTGTGTTTGCATTTAACTTCTGTTTTAACGCGAGCAGGCGGCGTGATGTGACCGTGACAAGGTCAGCTCTTGATAGAATGGCCGCTTCCTCCTCTTTGACTCGTTGCGGATTGCGGTCAACTCCGGCCTGAGCTGCGTGATCATCAACACAGTCGTATACCACGATTGCGCGTTCCAACGCCGAGAGATATTCGGCGGCTTCGGTATCGTAGAGCCATACGACAGAAGTGATAGGTTGCCCGCCAGTTGGGCCGGTCCGCTCTTTGCCAGTGAGCCTCGGAGTCGCCGGCCCTTTATTGGCGGATAGAGAGTAGTTGGTAATAAAACCCAGCCAGCGGGCGGTTACAAGGACGCACCATTGGTTGAGAGCATGATTAAAACCGGCAATAATTTTAGATTCGCGTGAGCCGGGAACAAGATTCCACTGGGATTTCACATACAACTCATCATGTTTTTTTTCATACCAGAACAGCCGGCCGATATATTTCAGGACCCTGCCTGGTTGCCGCCAATTTTTGACGAAATAGCGGAGCAGCCAGACGCGCGGTTCAATGTACAAGACCGGGTACTGTCTGGATATTCTCGACATCATGTGCTGCCGGTTTGTCCAAAATGGCTGATCGTATTCCGCGCCGGCAAAGCAGATAATACGCACGGCATTGGGCCTGCCTGGCGCAGATTCTTTTGTTGGTTGCCATAAGAGCTTTCTAACCTCGCTGGTCGGCAACAGCTTGCTCCGATGCGCTTCCCACAGCGCGTAGGCAGACAGCAGAAGAAATGCGGTGATGCGCCCGGCGAGGGAGGGATCAGTGAATAACCACCCAACACTGCCAATTAAAGCCAGCAGCAGTAACGCTAGCTGCCGGGAAAGAATTCTTACTCCGTATGTCCGCGCATATGCAACCAGTAGAATATATGCCCCAACGGACCCGGCGACAATAGCTACTGTTGCACGGAAGGCGTCGGGCGCTGCTAACAGCAGCCAGCCAACGAGCAATGCCGAGATCGTGGTCATACATCCGTATATGACGGCACGGATTTTTGGATTATTGGCCGGCACAAACAGGCTGCTGGTGCCGATATCAACGAGTGCGTACAGGAAAAATGCCAGCGTCATAAGATAAATAAGATGTTCCGCCGGCAAATATTGCTCGCCAATGATGTAGCGCAAAATTTCCGGTGTGAAGTAAAGCATGACCAGCGTCATGAGCAGCATAAGCACCAGCACGCGGTGTAGATTTCGCGTGACACTCTTTTTGAAAGCTTCTTGATTGTTAACATACAGTGAGCTCATCCATGACAGATTTACTTCCGAAAGAGCCATCGCGATAATGGTCAGCTTCGACCCGAATGTCAGGGACACGTTGATGTAACCCAGTTCCTCTGCAGTTAAAATTCCCCCAAGAAACAGGAGCGGCAGCCGTTGCCAGACGACAAAGAAGATGCGTGAAATGTACATGTAGACGCCGATGCGCATGATATTGCGGCCGAACTTTTTAATATCTTCCCAGGTTGGCCAATGAAGATGGCCGCGCAAGTTGCGCCAGGCGATCTGTGCCAGCATTACCACCATGATTGTTGTGGTGATGATTACCGCCCAGAAAAATCCGGTGATGCTAAAACGCCAGGTAAGATATCCAAATACCGCGATGTTAATTGCCGCTGTTACAATTTGGACGACATACAGAGGGACAAATTTCTTCATTCCCGTGAGCGTTGCTCCCAAGACATCTTGCAAGCCCTGGAGAATAAGTGAGGCCGCGAAAATAAGGATATAAGGAACAATGGCCGGCCGGCCGTATATGCCGACGGCTATTGGTTCTGCCAAAAGCATGAGCGCGATGGATAAAGGAATGGTCACCGTCTGGCGCGCCAAATGCGAAACCCAAAATACTTTGCCGATCTCGCTTTTATCTTTGCGCACTGCTATCTCGCGGATGGCGCCATCGACTATGCCGAGGTGTTGGGACACGCCGATAACGCTGCCGATAGACATAACCAGTCCAACCAGCCCGAACTCCGCTGGCGAGAGGACGCGCACAATAATAACGCTCTGCACTATCCCGAGCGCGGTGGTAACAGCCTTTGTCAGCAGCGAGAGTAATTGAATTTTGGCAAGATTCATACGCGCCTGTCTTGCAACATTTTTCCTAAGCGATAAATCTGCTTTGGCCAAGTAAATTCGTGCCGGGCTCGCTCGCGGCCTGAAATACCGAGAGATCTTGTCTTGTTCTTGTTTGCAAGAAGCTGCTCGCAGGCATCTTTTATAGATTTCGGATTTTCTGACTCTACAAGCAAGCCTGTCTTGTTATGTTCAACAGCTTCCGGGACACCTCCGGTGCGTGTACCGATGACAGGAATCCCTGCTGCATTCGCCTCCAGATATACAATGCCAAATCCTTCAATGTCGCGGGCAATTTCTTTTGGCGTCAGAGCAAATAATTCTGCGCCGGCATAGAGGGCGGGCAAGTCTTCATCGGGGACAGGGCCGAGAAATTTTGGCTGCACATATAGTTTTTGTGCTAGGGCCTCAAGCCTCTCGTGCTCAGGGCCATCACCAATAATAACAAGGTTTACATCGCTATATTTTGTTTGATCGAGCATGGAGTAGGCTTCAATTAAATTATCAAACCCTTTGCGCGGAATCAGTCTGCCGACAGAGATGATGTAGGGCTGGTTGACGCTGTATTTTTCCTGGATGTCAGTACTGGCCTTGGCGTTGAAATACTTTTCCTCAACCCCGGGATATATTTTGCCCAGGTGCCTTTCGTTTGCACCCAGCTTTAGTAACTGTTTTCTTGTCAGCTCGTTAATGCACACTATCTTATCGGCATTTTTAAGTACGCGTACGAGTTTCTTCTTGGCGGCGAGCGACTTCTCCCATTCCGCAATCTCCATTGCGTATGTAAAGACGATGTACGGAATATTTAAATATTTCTTCAGATAATAACCAATTAATCCTTCAAATAACGCTTTGCCGCACAACACAACATCAATTTTTTCTCGGCTGGCCAGTCGGTAGAGATAGACAAATAGGGGCAGCCATTTTGGTTTCATAAACGGCCAGAAGAAGCGTCTCCTGGTAACTTGTATATTGTAATCTGCCCGCCAGTTCAGCCGGTCGGCTCCTTGAGCGTGAGCCTCGGAGTCGCCGGCCGTTTGCGGGCGGATAATTGGTAATCTGGAAGCGTTCTTGCTTATGATCGCAGGTGCAATTACTGTGACTTTGTTTCCCGGCAATTCCTGCAGTCCTTTCGCGATATTTGTGAGGTACTTCTCAATTCCCCCGATCCGCGGCGGCCAGTTTTCAGCGAGCAGCAGTATGTTCATGAAGCTATTCCATCACAGCGGCGTTAGGCTCGCAAGGTATGTGAGTGAATCCTTGAGTCAAACAAAGCCTCCCGGAGCCGCATCAGCATGGTCTGTCAGGGCCGGCGCAAGCCGTTACCTTGACAGTGATGTGGCCAGGACGAAGCTAGTATTTTCGCGCCGGGAAAACAACTGGCGTCTTTGTGGATAATAAGGATTCACACACGACGAGCACCTTGTGCTCTAGTACGCTTTAACGATCTTAACTCCCTTGTAGAAGTATTTAAGTATTTTCTGGAAGCTCCAGTTATCTTTGGAGGCAAAGCCATACGCGCCTTGAGCACTCATGCCAACACAGTGCCCGAGGCAACGGCTGGCAACGTGATGAGGATCTTCCACAGATTGCTGCAAGTGCGGAAATTGGCTTGTATTCCAGGCCTCTTTGGCGCTGCGCGTGCGCCCATCGGAATCGGAGAAGTATACTGTCGTTACGAGCTTGTCGCCCTCACCGTCTGTAACCACGACACCTTTAGTAGCGTTAAAAATGCTTGAAAGCCGAGGGGTAATAATTTCATACTCATAACCCCGGTAAATCTGATCGTCCGCCGTCCGGCCAATATCGTATCCCTTCTTCGGCTGCCGCCCGCCGGTTACCACTTTGTGATAGAGCACGTATGTTCTGGCTGCGGCTCCCAGCGCTTTTAAATATTCTTCCGGCCCAGTTCCTGAAGTTTCAGCCAAGCCGCGCAGATAATATTCAACCCGCAGCTCATTAATCGCCCATAATTCACTGCACCCGTCGCACTTGCGGATCTCAATCACGCCGCGGAAGCGGTTATAGTTTTTATCAACAATCGTGGTTGATTTGTCATTGTAGCTGGTGATTTGCATGATGCCCAGATTGAGCGGGACCAGCCTAATCTCATTTTCTGTGTCTAGTTCAAGACCAGAACCGCGCACATGGTATTTACCGTCTGACCAACTTACTTGTACATCATCATCCTTCCCCACTGTCGCCAGTATGTTTGACTGGCCCTCGCGGACCTGGAAGTCGCTGCTGGCTGTTGCACCGATGGCGGCGCCGTTGGTACTAAAGATGCCGATTCTTACATCGTCTCCAAAGGGATGCGTACTTACGCCTGCCACCGACTGGCGCGCCACGCCGCTGCTCGATGCCGTCGCCCCGGCTGAACCGCCGCAGATTGCGTCACTGCCTTTTCTCGCCTTCTTGGCTTTATGAAACTGCATCGAGGCTATCAGTGATTTGTGATTAGCAATTTCACCGCAGGCAATCCGCTTGCGCCACCAAGTTTTCTCTGCGTTCGAGGGATCATTTCCATATATTCGAATAAAGATCAGAAGTACATTCTTCGTCAGGGTCGTTTTGTCATCCTTTGCGGACAGCCCGGCGAGGATGCCGCTGCCCGTTATGGCAGGGGCGGCCGCGCTTGACGCAGCGGGAGCCTCTCCGCCAATTGTCTTGCCCAGGGCCTTGTGCCAGAACATTGCTCCCCGCAAGGCGTCATATGTGGTCTTCTCCTTCTTCACAACCCGATCACGCCAATAATTATTTTCAGCAGCAGTTGGGTTCCGACCGAACACACTGCGGAATGCCTCATTCACTCTGCTTTCAAGCGTGGCTGCCAGAACTGAATGTGTCATGAATATCACAGCCGCGGTAGCGATGAGCACCGGAAGGATTTTTTTCAAAGTCATCTTGTATACAGTAGCAAATGATGATAGGGCAGCCAAGTATCTTGCCAAAGCCTTCCGGCCATAAAAACAAATTTGCAAGTAGTTATGAATTGTGCTTTAATATCCGCGTTATTTTCCCTGCGCTTTATGCCATAATACATGTGTATGATTACTTCAAATTCCGAAGAACAACCGCGCTTGGTTATTATCATCCCCGCGCTAAACGAAGAGAAAACTATCACCAGTGTGATTACGCAAATCCCCTCAACGATTCAGGGTATTGGGTTGATTGATACTGTTGTTATTGATGATGGTTCTCGCGATCGCACAGGCGAGCTGGCTAAAGCCGCGGGTGCTTTTGTTGTTCATCATCCGGCTCCTATGGGTGTAGGCGCCGCCTTTCACACAGGCCTGCGCCATGCGCTTGAACGCGGCGCGGATATTATTGTAAACATAGATGCTGACGGCCAGTTTAATCCGGATGATATCCCAAAGCTGGTTGCGCCGATCTTGCGTCAGGAAGCCTGGTTTGTGACAGCGAGCCGTTTCGCTGATCCAAGACTTAAACCGCATATGCCGCCGCTCAAGCGGTGGGGTAATAGCTGGATGACCCGGCTCATAAACTTAGTCACGGGTAAAAAGTTTACGGACGTTTCCTGCGGTTTTCGCGCGTATACCCGCGAGGCGGCGCTGCGCCTCGTGTTGTTTGGACACTTTACGTACACACAAGAAACCTTCATTGATTTAGCATTTAAAGGCATTCCTATGATGGAAATACCACTGAAGGTTAAAGGAGTGCGGGAGCATGGCCGATCGCGGGTGGCAGGTAGCCTTTGGCATTACGGCATAAAAAGCATGAGTATCATTGTCCGCAGCCTGCGCGATTACCACCCACTGATATTTTTTGGTACCCCCGCTCTCCTTTTCTTCTTGTTAGGTGTAGCTGGCTTTGCCTTCCTGCTCTACCACTGGCTGGATACCGGGCAAACGCATCCTTATCGCTCACTGGTGCAGCTCTCTGGAATTTTTATCATCCTCGGCTTTCTCTTGGGCCTTGTGGCCATGATCGCCGATATGCTTCATCGCATGCGTGTCTTACTTGACAAGATTGCCTACCTAGAGCGACAACGTACATATCGAAATAATTCAAAGCGCCGGCACGATTAGCTATGCCCAGTAAGAAAACTTCACCAAGCTTGTCTTGTTTTTGGCAACGATTTATCTCTGGGTATGGTTGAAATGCGGCGACCGGCGCGGATTCTCTTTATATCGCGTGCCTACGGGAAGGATGCCGGCGGCATGGAGCGGCTTAGCTATGAGCTAATCTCGCACCTGCAGAAAATTTCTGTAATTCGGCTGGACACATTGGTTAATAAAACCCATCCATCTGTTCCGCTGTGGGCAAGCCGAATCCGTTCCGTTTTTTTCTCGATAGCCGTAATCCCGCTGGGAATCATACACAGCTATCGGGCGGATGTGGTCCATCTGGGCGATCCGGTACTGTCATTAGCGGGCTGGTTGATAAAAAAAATAACCGGTAAGCCGATAGCCATTACAGTTCACGGACTTGATGTTTCTTACAGCAGTCGGTTATATGCCATGTATCTAAACATGTTCTTCCGCAATTTTGATTTGTACTTGCCTATTAGTAATTATGCCAAACAAAAACTGTCCAGCCGGCGTGTTCAGGGTAATG
>CAYJWL010000004.1:0-45390 GCA_964373855.1 uncultured Candidatus Saccharibacteria bacterium | reverse complement strand
CCTGCTATGCAGGGCCGGGACAGCCC
Source organism: uncultured Candidatus Saccharibacteria bacterium (assembly GCA_964373855.1). GTDB lineage: Bacteria > Patescibacteriota > Andersenbacteria > UBA10190 > UBA10190 > CAYJWL01. The sequence continues at coordinate 45,364 of CAYJWL010000004.1, read as the reverse complement.
CGCCTTTAGGGGAGGGCTGTAACGTATTGTTACTGGGTGTGCATAACTCCTTGAAGAGTATGATAGGGTATGATATAGTGTGAATACGGCTACAGGAAAGTTTATTGTACTTTAGGATCCCAAGGAGGATGTGCATGACGCGGCCCACCGCTCTCGTCGCCAGACGGAAAAGAACCACCGACAACCGCGAAGACAACGGGAAATCAGAGCAACCAGCCAGCGAGCCACACACAATAAGCCAAGGACCGTCCCGTCTTGTTGTGTCATTCCCCAACGACCCCGACGATCTGGAGCAGCCTGACGAATCTTAACCCCTCCTTAAGACAACGCGCCACAGCGGACAAAAATGTCCGCATTTTTTTATCCCACCACCCGGCAGAATAATGTACGCTCTAGATATATGGCAATTAACTTTCGATCAGGTAAAGCAAGCCGGCTATTCCAGCCGGGCAGTTCAAGACCCTTCACGGTCAGCCGTTCAAAAATTGACTTGTTTCTCGAGTGCCCTCGCTGCTTTTACCTGGACCGCCGCCTGGGAGTATCGCGGCCGCCCGGCTTTCCTTTCAATTTAAACTCTGCTGTTGATACGCTTCTTAAAAAAGAATTCGATTTCTATCGCGCTAACCAGAAAATCCATCCGCTGATGCAAGAATTCAGCATCGAGGCAATTCCGTTCAAGCACGAGAATCTGGATATGTGGCGGAACAATTTCAAGGGCATCCGCCACCAGCATACTCCCAGCAATCTGGAAGTAATGGGAGCGGTTGACGATGTCTGGGTCAACCCGAAAGGGGAATTAATAGTCGTAGACTATAAAGCAACGAGCAAGCAGAGCGCGGTAAATATTGATGCACCCTGGCAAATAGCTTACAAGCGTCAGATGGAAGTATATCAGTGGCTCTTGCGGCAAAATGGATTCACAGTCTCTGAAACAGGCTATTTCCTGTACTGTAATGGCAAAACTGACCGGAATGATTTTCAAAATCATCTGGAGTTCGCCATCAGTATTTTGCCCTACAAGGGGAGTGCCGGCTGGATCGAAAATGCCCTGCACCAAATCCAGGCCTGCCTGAAATCAGAGCAACCACCAGCGGCCGGGGAGGACTGCGCCTATTGCGGCTACCGTGAGGCGGCCAGTTCGGCGCTGCCGCCCACCGGCGGGACTGGGGTTCAAGGCGAACTTTTATAGAATCGCTTCTCGCCGCACAGCGGTTGGCGTACAATACATGCATAATCCGTCCGAGTGAACTGTGCTGTCCCAACCCTCCAAAGATATCTACCAGTCTTCGCGCCAAAAACGATATGCGATATTAGTTAGCGTGCTTGCGCTGGCCGCTATTTTAGGCGTGGTGCTGACAGTGAAGCTTAAGCCCTTGCAGCCAAGTATTCGTTCCGACGGCTTAGCTAATTATAAACCTACCTTAATATCGGAAATCACTGTTGGCTCGCCGGTCAGCCTGCCGACCGAAAAAACACCGAATCCGCCGGTTAAAATCCTGCCATCCTATACAACACTTGATAAACTGGCGCTGCGCGTTGTCACCTCGCCCGAGGTTGTTAAACCCTACGCCCTGAACGTCCGGCTGCTCACCCCGGCCAATAAAATTATTGAGCTAGATCCCACCACCGTGAATTTTTTTCCGGGCACCAGCACGTTTTGCTGCTGGCAGATTGGTGAGCCGGGCGATTATACCTTGCAAATTTTCCGCCCGGAAAAAATAGTGTCCACCGTATCACTCAAAATCACGAAGGCTTTTGAACAGGAGTCGATTCAATTACTTCGTTAAGGTCGGCCATGGTAAAAAACATCGATCGGGCAGGCACCGCCCATTTAGTTCCGGATCAAAAATTTCGCTTCGCCGCAGCGCAACGCCGAAAATATCGGATGATTCTTTTGGCTCTGGTGTTGTTTTTGGTGGCACTTGATTTTTTGATCTAGCCAGCCTCCCCAGGCCACGTTCTAGATAGCTGCGGGACTAACAACAATCATGACTTTTTGGACTCCAGGAATGGGCTCGTGGTAGCCGGTTGGATAATCGCGTATGGCGTTAAAAAGAGTCGCCTCGGCATACCGGTAATCACGTCCAAAGCGCGTTCCCGGATCGTTCGTAATAAACTGCCGACGGGCAGCGTCATACCCGTGTACCACCACCATGTGCCGTTCGGGCCCGGGCGGCGTAAAATGCGGGTTTCCCAGAAGGCGGCCGTTGGCCGGGACGATGATAAGATTGCCGGCAGCCAACTCCCGCCGCATTTCTGCCACGGTAACATGGGCGGCAACGGCAACCGCCTGATAGTTAAAATAATCCTTCATAAGTTGAGCGGTATCGGCGGCCGACCGGTCGCGGAACTCTCCGTAATTGGTCAACTCAAACTGGGACATGTCGGCAATGACTTGATTCGCTTCTTGGTTTGTGATCGTTTGCTTTCCCTCCGTCCACCGTATGGCCATTAAGAGTGAAGCCTCCTCGCATCCATCCTGATACCGCGAGTCAGACCATTGACCGAGGGGAGCTTGGGCGGTGAAGGGTACTTGGCTGGGCACCGCTGCATCGGGGATAACCGGCGCGGCCAAACTGCCGGTCGGGGTAGGCGAAAGCGCAGGCGCAGTCTGAGCGAGAGCGTCGGCCAGAGTGTGGGCTACGGTGGGGACAGGGCCAGATAGTTCGGCTGGTGCCCTCTCGGCTACCTCTTCACCTTCCGATAAAAAAACAGCAGATAACGCCACACCGGCAGCCAGGGACACCATCGCTATCAACCCGAACAATACGCTCGTTTTCATAGTGGTATCCTACTATACTGACACCTGAAACCATGTCAAAGATATCCCTGTCAGTTGCCGTAGCCATATTCCTCATTGTCGCGGGCGGGTTGTTGGTGGTATCCAGATTTTTCCCAAGCGAGGCTCCAGCGCTCAATGAGCTGTCGGACACGGACCCCAACACCGACCGCGATAACCAGCACGATGTAATGGTTGGCGTGACCGTAAGCGGTGAAGCAAAAATGCGGGATGAAAAAACCGTGCCAGCATCGGACCTTCCGGGCGCGGCGCCCGCCTTCACATTTTTAGCGGTCATGCCAGCCAGCTGGCAGGCGGAAGTAATACCGGCCAGTGAGGCTGTTAATTTTTTTGATCCGGAGGGAGAAGGAGAGAACAATCTGGAAAAATCGCAGATTTTTATGCGGCATTTCAGCGGCAATGATTTTCTCACGCTAGCAACCGTCACGATTCGCAGTCGGGAAAGCCTGACGATTAAGAAACGGCCGGCTGTCCGCTACGTTATTGCCAAAAAACCGGAGGTACCGGATTTTCCTAACCAGCCAAGCTGGAGAAACGAGCAGCATATGGTGACAGATATCAGGGTAGCTGACACAAATCCTTCTGTGTTTTATGTCATAGCCAAGCGGCCGGATTTGGACGCCCGCATCTACCAGCGGTTTTTGGAGAACCTGGCAGTTACCGCCCAGGAAAACGCGCCCGCCAACACCGGCTTAACCGAACCGGTTGCGGAATTCCGCCAGCGCCTCACCAAAAAACCGTTCGGCATCCAGATTACTCCAGCTACATCTCCCGTCCAGCCAGAACGTTTTTCCGGCTGGCACACGGGAGTAGATATCGAATATGAAGATGCGGCGGGAGACGTGGTCGTAAAAGCGGTAACCAACGGCAACGTTGTGCAAGCCCGTACGGCTTCGGGGTACGGGGGAGTGGTAGCGGTTCAACACGAAATTAATGGCCAGGAGGTTGTGGCAATTTACGGGCATCTCGATCCCAGAAGCCTGCCGTCGGTTGGCCAGGTGCTCACAGCAGGTGATCCGGTTGGAATCCTCGGCGATGGCGGCACCGCCGAAACAGACGGAGAGCGCAAGCACCTGCACTTCGCCCTTCTCCGAGGCACATCAGTCGATCTGCGCGGCTATGTGCCGAATGAAAGTGAGCTGGGTGGGTGGATAAATCCCGCCGTTATTTTTCCCTAAATCAAAAGTCGCACATCCTATAGCACTCGCATCGGCTCGAGGTCGACAATATCAACGGGCAGACCATCATAGAGTCGGGTCAGCGCTGCTGCCGGCCCCAGTAAAGTCACATGAACTTCCGCCTTACCTTGCCGAAACGGTAAAAAGCTTTGATACGGACCGCGAATCAGCACCGACGGACTATGGCCGTTGCGCCGTTCAAGGTTTTCCCGGAGAACCTCCGCGCGTTTTAGTGCCCTCTCAACTGTGCTGGAAGTGATGGTTAGCCGGATCAGGTCATTAAGAGGGGGGTAATACAGCCGCCGGCGCTCTTTGAGCAATCTCTCGTAAAAAGATTCCAGGTCGGATGTAAGATGATTCTCGACCAGATCCTGCCGCCGCGTCACGATTACCAGTACGCGGCGAGGAGGAAGCAACTGCTGCAGGCGGGCCAGCAGTGTCCGGCTGCGTTCGGTGCTGCGAAAGTCGGGATATTGTAAGCCTCGTTCCGGAAACAACCAGACCACACGATCGAACTGTCTGTCCTTTACTAGAGAAAATACGGAACTGGTGCCTAAGAGTATGGCCGACTGCTCAATGTTTCTTCTGAGCGCAAACGCCGATGTCTGGGCCAATACATCAGTATCAATGCGCACGAGAGCGCCCCTGAAAAAAGATAATTCATTCACCAGCCGCTCAATGATTTGCGTGCCGATGCCAGTAAATCGCAGTGATCCTTTATGGCACAACGGGCACTTCTTCGGCACCGGCTGCTGCCAGCCGCACTGATGACAGATCAACATCTTTTTTTTGCCGATGCCGTGGACTGTCAGAGAAATTTTGCAATCGGGACACAACACAGTTTTTTCGCACGACCGGCAGCGGGCCGATCGCCATGAGCCGCGCTGGTTATATACCATCAAGATTTTTTCACCGGCGGCCAGCCACTTTTTCAGCTTGCCCGTAAACTCCATAGGCAACAGATAGTTATTGCGCCTGTCCTCAAAGGAAAGCGGCGTGATGGCTGTCCGGCGCCTCACTGGGTTATAAGCGAGAGTCGTAACTTGCTTCTCGTGTACATCCCGCCACAAACGCAATGATGGGAAAGATGAGGCAAAAAGCATGTCTGCACCGTGAATACGCGCTAAGAGGTTAGCACCATACACATTATGTAAGCGCGGATATTGATCCCAGAGCTTGTGACTTGAGAATTGCTCTTCCTCCAGAACAACCAAGCCCAAATTTCTCCAGGGCAGGAAGAGACCTTTTTGTGTGCCAATCACAGCGAGCGGCTCGCCGGCATATATCTGCCGCCATATGGTACCAGCCTCCGAGCCAAGCATCCCGGCATGATAAGCGACAGAGCCGGGAATCACGCGGAGCAAGCGCTCAATCATCCAGACTTCCGGCACACAAATACACACCTGGTGTTTCTGTTGCAGGTGTTGTGTCACCGCACGCTCAAGATATCTGTACCGATTCTCTGCCATATCAATGAGAGCACATTTCCGACTGTTTTTTTCTTTCTTGAGAACTTCTGCTGAACGTTCCAACGGATCAGGGCGACTAGTAAGAGCATCCTGTCTGCTCCAGCTAGCCTCCGCGGAGCCAGAGCCTGCGGCGGCGAGGCGAAGGCCCGCCGGCGGTGTAAATAAACGCAACGTGTATCCCAGCCCGCCCTGCATGGTGCGAGCGATCCAGCGCGCCATCAGCACTTGCTCGCGAGTTAAGCGCGCAGCAAAGAGCCGCGCCACCGGCTTGGTGGGGTACAGCGGCGATCGCTGGTGAATTTCTAAAATAACCCCGGGGATTTTCCGGCGCCCCACCGGTACCGTGACCAGGGAAAAGCGATCAGCCCGCTTGGCGTCATCAAGCTGATAGGTAAACGCCTGCACCTTGCCGGTGGGCAAGGGAATGGCGGGCGCAACATCGACGTATGTTTTACCTTTCTTCATAATTTTTTACGTTTCGGCACCAAGTATCTTTTTCTCGGGTCGACGTTCATGCTCTCCAGCGGAGCATGCCGCCTCCTTCTCGCCTTGTCGACCCTTCAATAAACTTTAGGGGCCAAGCTCGACAAGGCTGCGAGGGGCCCGCAAAAAAAACTTGGTGCCTGTTTAACAAATTGCTTAACAACAGTCCGGTTTGATTATCTATTTACGCCTATGGCGCGGGTGGCGCGGCAGGATCCCGCACGAGGCGCGCAATGGAATGAGCACATCGTGGGGGTGAAGACGCGGACAGGATCCGCGACAATGGCAGGGGCTCAATCATAATGTCGCACCTGAAACCGGTACATGGTAACTGCTTCCTGGCTGGTATCAACGCCGGATTCCCTTAATGCTGTGGCTATTTGCTCATCGGGCGTCTCGATACCTGTGCGCTGCGGCAGCAAAATAGCTGATTTACGCCGGTCCGAAGAAAGGTAAAGGCCAAAAACGCCGGGATTAAGATGGGCGGAGCTCGTTACCCGCTCCATCGGCCCGAGCACGGCAACCGAATACACCAGATAGGGTAGATCAGCTTTGCGCACATTACTTGTAATCTGCCGGCGGATAGCCTCAACCGCATTCACCATTATTTCCTGCGCCAGGCAGGACTGCTGCGGAAAGGGATATCCCCACATCACCCGAAACCGCCGTCCCGGGTTTTCAAGAATAGTAACATAACAGGCGCGTTGGGCCGCTAAATCCGGCGGCAGCGCCCAGTTTATTTCCGGCAGGCGGTTGTGGCGGACGTATTCCTGCGCAGCCAGCTTGGCCAGCTTGGTGACATTGCTTCCTTCCATACCTGCAGCATACGTTGAGTACTTTAAATCACCAATCAACACAGCGCATCTAAAGATGCCAACAGAGCATGGCTAAATCAACGTCATTTGCTATAGTTGAGGCGTATGCCAAAGCAGCGTGTTACAGACACCAGCGCGCGGCTCTTTATTGGTCTGCCTATCCCGGACGCGGCAAAACACACCATCAGGCAATCAATGAAAAGCTTTCGTGACCATATTGAGCGATATACAGACGAAGTTGACTGGCATGTGACGTTAGTGTTTTTGGGAGAAGTTGATGAGTACGAGCCGTATATAACAGCCCTGATTAAGCCATTGCCGCGAACCTTTGTACCCACTGTCTCCTTTACCCACCTGGGCTATGGCCGGCAACACCACCAGCTGTGGGCTTACGTTCACCGCACAGCCGCGCTTGACGCCCTCAAGCAAGACATCGAGAACCGACTGCTGACTGCCGGCCATAGCGGTTGGAAGCAATATCAAAAATCTCACTTTGTGCCGCATGTCCGAGTGGCCACCCTTAAAAGAGAGGAATCAGATGGCCCTCGTTTGCCTGATGTTCTCTCGTCCCGTCTTTTTACGGCCACCCAGGCTCATGTGTATCGCAGCTGGCCAAGAGAGCAGGTGTCGGCCGCCAGAGGCGCGGCCGCTTCGCGCTATGAGACTGTAGGCACAATTGCCTTAACATCGTAAACAACGTCTCTTGACTGAAACCTTAAAACTGGGGAAGGTCAGCAGCGACCTTATGCGCGAGGACGATTTTCTTGAGCTTTGCCAACGATGGCTGGGCAGCAAGCATTTCCACCATGTTGTTACGCTCAATCCGGAAATGGTGATGCTCGCGGAAACTCACGAGGGCTTTTCCCGGGCAGTGCAACACGCTGATATCCGTGTGCCAGATGGCTCAGGGCTGATCTGGGCTCACTGGTATATCCGATCGCAATTCTGGTCATTGTTGCCAAGCTTAATTGCATTTTCATTCCGCCACGCCGAGAGAATACCCGGCGTTGATATTGTCGTTAATCTCTGCCGGATCGCCGCCCACCGCGGTCTGCCAGTCTATCTTCTGGGCGGTACCGCCGCGCAGGTTTCAGGCGCCGCCGAGTTTCTCAAACGCCAATTTCCCGATCTTATCATACAGACTTCAAAAGACCATTCATTTGATGTCACCGGCCCCCCGGCAATACTTGAGGACATCCGCGCCAAGCAGCCTCACATTCTTTTTGTAGCCTATGGCGCTCCGGGGCAAACGCTCTGGATTGAAAAAAATCGCAATCAATTGCCTTCAGTGCGGATCGCGACTGGTGTCGGCGGCGCATTTGCAATCCTAAGCGAAGCCACTGTGCGGGCTCCACGTTGGCTGCGCCGCCTCAACCTGGAGTGGCTGTGGCGGCTCTTATTAGAGCCAGCGCGCTTCCCGCGTATCTGGCGGGCGGTGGTGGCATTTCCGCGTCTCGTCCATCGGCAGAAAAAGGCAGACACCTAAGCAACATCATCGACAAAAACTGGTCTGAGCGTAGCTATGAGACGATGAGTGGAAAACCATGTTTGCTCTTCATAACAGCCTGGTTTACGTTGAGATGATGCCTGTGTGCGCCTAAAAGGACGCGGGATCACCAGATGAAGCTGGAGGGGCGATAACTTATATGAATGACCGCAAGGGGGTGACTTGGATCCAATGGAGTACGAACAAGACGACAATAAAAATGAGGAAGATGGGGGATTTGTGCAACGCATAAAAGAATCTCCCCGTACTGTTTCAGCCCTGATTATTATTCTGATCGTGGCTGCGGCAATCTATGCTTTCTCGGGAAACGAGCAGCAACCGGCCGTAACCACAACTGATGAAGGAGCTGCCACCGAGGAAGGACTAGGGATTGAGCCAACTCCTCCTGGCCAAGAACCTGCGGGAGAAGCTACGCCGGCGCCAAAGGGCGCGACTCCAGCGCCGATAGAGCAAGTGACAATCTCCGAACAGGCCCAAACACTTCCCGAAGCCAGGAAAACAGACACTGGGTATGTGGAAGTAGCCCAAAGGGGAGATGGCGTTACCCATTTGGCGCGGCGGGCGACGACCCGATTCCTCGGTGAAAATACGGTTGACTTTGCCATGACAAATGAGCATCGAATATATATTGAGGATTACATCAAAGACAAGGTGGGGAGCCAGATGCTGGCCCTCGGAGAAGAAGCGACCATATCATATGATCTTATTCGAGAAGCGGTGGCGGCGGCCGGACAGCTCACCGACCAGCAACTACGAAATCTATCCCAGTATACGTATGTATTGAGCGCGTGAAATGTACGGAAGACCTGATCGAAAAACCCACCCCGAATCACGGGGTGGGTGTTTGATGTAATTGTGGATAAATGGCCTCCCCAACCAAGACTAATTTCGTGCAAGTTGCTACTATAAGCAGTACGGCTAAGTTTCCTTCTTTGGTAAGTTGTGTGGCACCTGCTTGAGTATACACTCGTTGAGTGTTTCTGACTGCCTCAAGTCTAGCGCCCAACATGTTTGCCTTATTATGAAGAGGGGATTATTTTTTGTCTTTAATCATCATCGCGATGGCTATTGAGAAGGTCAAAAAAAGGAACGGGACTATTGTTGATTTTGATCGCGATCGAATTCAGCGGGCGATCCACAAGGCTTACGCTGCAACTCGTCATCAAGATAACGCAGAAATCGCTGATACTATCACCGATGAAGTGGTTCACGATCTTGAGGCAACGTTCGTTGACAGAATTCCCGAGGTGGAAACTATTCAAGATGTCGTAGAAAAGAAAATTGCCGAGCGGGGATTGTTTGACGTCGCCAAGGCGTACATTCTGTACCGCAAAGAGCATGAGGAAAGGCGGGCCAAAGAACAGCAGGAGCTCAAGCGAAAAATAAGCGCCAAAAAACTGCACGTCATCCGGCGCGACGGCAGCCGCGTGCCTTTTGATGTCACCCAAATCCGCGCAGCCATCGAGCGCTTCTGCGGAGAGGATCTAAAACCCTCCATCATTGATCAGATTGTCATGGAAAGCCTCTCAAATATCTATGACGGCATCTCCACCTCCGAAATCAATCAGGCTCTTATAATGTCTCTACGGGCCCGAATTGAGCAAGATCCACTTTACTCTTATTTAGCGGCGCGAGTGTTGCGCAATGACCTTTATCGGGACGTGATTCGCGTTGACCAGTTCGACGCACATTTCGAAGAAACATATAGGCTCGGCCTGGCCGAGAGCATAAAGCTTGGCGTCGCGGCCGGACGGCTTGACGAGCGTATGCTAAATCATGACCTGAAAAAATTAAGCAGGGCGATTGACCCCAGCCGCGACCAGCTCTTCAATTATCTGGGAATACAGACCTTGTATGAACGTTACTTCATTCGCGATTCAGATCAGAGGATTCTTGAAGTGCCGCAATACTTCTGGATGCGCGTGGCCATGGGCTTGGCGCTGGAGGAGAAAAAAAGCATCCGGCTGGAAAAAACCATTGAATTCTACAATGGTATCTCAAGCTTGCGGTATGTACCCTCAACACCGACCCTGTTCCATTCCGGGACTGCTCACCCGCAGATGAGTTCTTGCTATCTTACTACCGTGGAGGATGACCTCGATCACATTTTTAAGTCGATTGGCGACAACGCCCAATTATCTAAATGGTCCGGCGGGCTGGGGAATGACTGGAGCAATATTCGCGCCACCGGCGCCCTGATCAAAAGCACTAATGTGGGCAGCCAGGGAGTTATTCCCTTCCTAAAAATATCCGACGCCACCACCGCCGCCATTAACCGCAGCGGCAAGCGGCGGGGCGCTACGTGTGTCTACTTGGAAACCTGGCATTACGACATTGAAGATTTTCTGGAGCTGCGCAAGAACACTGGCGATGAGCGCCGCCGGACGCACGACACGAATACTGCTAATTGGATTCCCGACCTGTTCATGAAACGGGTCCTGAAAGATGAGACGTGGACGCTGTTTTCACCAGAAGAGACACCGGAATTACATCACTTGTATGGAAAAAAGTTTGAGAAGAAGTATCTGGAATATGAAGAGGCGGCAGCCAGAGGAGAAATTCGCCTGATGAAAAAAGTGCCAGCGGCTGATCTGTGGCGAAGAATGATCAACATGCTGTATGAGACCGGCCATCCGTGGATTACTTTCAAGGATCCGGCCAATATCCGATCGCCCCAAGACCACGCCGGAGTAGTTCACAGTTCAAATCTGTGCACGGAAATAACCCTGAATACGTCTAAGACCGAAACAGCCGTCTGCAACCTGGGATCGATCAATCTCATGAGGCACGTTAGGGATGGCGCAATTGATAAAGACGAACTGGAAAACACCACCGCCATCGCTATGCGCATGTTGGATAACGTGATCAATGTAAATTTTTACCCGACCAAAGAAGCCAAGCGGTCCAACTTGAAGCATCGCCCCGTGGGGCTAGGGATTATGGGCTGGCAAGATGCCTTGTACTCTTTAGACATGCAGTTTGACAGCCCAGAAGCAGTTGAACTCTCCGATGAAATCATGGAATTTATTTCTTACCATGCCATTCTAACCTCTTCGAAACTGGCTGAGGAAAAAGGCAAATATGAATCGTACCAGCGATCAAAGTGGGACAGAGATCTGCTGCCGATAGACACGATTGATCTTCTGGAAAACGAGCGGGGAATAACAATTGAAGTCAACCGCAGCAGTCGGATGGATTGGACACCGGTACGTGAGTCCATCAAGCAGCACGGCATGAGGAATTCAAACTGCATGGCTATAGCGCCGACAGCGACTATCTCAACTATTGCCGGCTGCCTGCCGTCAATTGAGCCAATTTACAAGAATATTTATACCAAATCGAATGTCACGGGTGAGTTTGTCGTCATTAACGACGAACTCGTCAACGAGCTTAAGGAACATAATCTTTGGAATCAGGACATGCTGGAAAAAATTAAGCGGCATGATGGCAGTATCCAGGATATTCCGGAAATTCCTCAGAAAATTAAGGACCGGTACAAGGAAACATTTGAGATTGAGCCCACCTGGCTTATTCAACATGCAGCCCGCCGCAGCAAATGGATTGATCAGAGCCAATCACTAAACCTCTTCCTGCACACCGAGTCGGGCAGAGATATTTCCAATATGTATTTTGAGGCTTGGCGGGCCGGCCTCAAAACAACGTATTACCTGCGCACCCTGGCAGCCACGGGTGTGGAGAAGAGCACCATTAGTATCAGTCAGCAATCCAGCCCCACCGGCCAAGAAATCGAGGCGCAGCCGGTCGTGAGCATCCAAAGAAAAAGCCAACCCCAGCCACTGCCCGTGTCTCTTGGCAGCCAACCGGTATCAGCCACCGCGGGGGACCCCAATCTTAATATCTGCGAGTCTTGTCAATAATGTAACATACATCAATATGGATCAGTCAGAAAAGAAAATCCTCAACTGCGAGACCACCGACCCCAATAAGATCCTGCCCATGAAATATAAATGGGCGCGGCAGCATTATAAGAATGGCGTGGCCAATAACTGGACGCCGGATGAAGTCAATATGCAGAAAGACGTAGAAACCTGGAAAAACCCCAAGGCTCTGACAGACGATGAACGGCGGCTCATCATGTGGAATATGGGTTTTTTCTCCACCGCCGAGAGTCTGACGGCCAACAACCTCGTGCTAACCATTTATAAGCACATTACCAATCCTGAATGCCGGCAGTACCTGCTGCGCCAAGCCTTCGAGGAAGCTGTTCACACGGATACCTTCATTTATTGCTGTGACACACTTGGTTTGGATCCGCACGAGGTATATAACATGTATCTCACCATCCCCAGTATCAAAAAGAAGGATGATTTCGTTGTCGGTATGACCAAATCCATCCTTGATCCCAATTTTAGCACCGCCGGCACAGAAAACATTCAACGGTTCGTCCATGACTTAGTCGGGTTTTACGTGATCATGGAAGGTATCTTCTTTTACGCGGGCTTTGTGATGATGTTGTCCTTCCTGCGACGCAGCCGAATGGTGGGAGTGGGGGAGCAGTTCCAATTCATACTGCGTGACGAGTCGGTTCACTTAGCCTTCGGCAGTGACCTCATTAACGCCATTGTGAAAGAAAATCCGGAAATCTGGACGCACGAATTCAAGACGACTATCACGGAAAATATTAAACGCGGTGTTGAACTCGAAAATGACTATGCCCGAGATTGTTTACCGCACGGCATATTGGGCCTCAACGCCGATACCATAGAGGAATACCTCAAACATATCGCGGACCGCCGGCTAGAGCGCATTAACCTCAAGAAAGTCTACAACGCCAAGAACCCTTTCCCGTGGATGAGTGAAATTATTGATTTGCGCAAAGAAAAGAATTTCTTCGAGACACGAGTAACCGAGTATCAAAATGCCGGCAGCCTGAAGTGGTAGTCGCGCTCGGACACAGGTTGCCCGCCAGTCCGGCAGGGTTTGCTCCTTAAAGCCTGCGCCCCGGAGTCGGAGGCCGCTGCTTGGCGGATAGAGAGTTAGGGCGTAGTGCATTAGCTCACTTGATTAGCCTACTGGACAGACATAGAATTACTGAGAATGACAAAGAAAATAAAACACAATCCAAATTCAGCGGGCTACACCAATGCTCTCTTAGAAAACATCCTGGATGAAGTGAAGGCTGTCCATGAGGCTGTACAGCCCATCCCGAAAATGCAAGCTGATATTAACCAGTTGCAGGAAGTAGTGCAGGTCATACCGGATATACGGGCTGATATTAACCAGTTGCAGGAAGTAGTGCAGGTCATACCGTACATACAATCAACCCTCGACGCCACTTTCGAAGAGGTCGGGATATTACGGGTAGATGTGGAAGCCATTAAACTAGCATTACCCACGAAAGCTGAGCGAGAAAATCTCGTCAGGCTGGAAAGTCAGATACTTCGCCTAGAGCAGAAAGTTTGAAGTGGCAGTGTCAGGAGATATAAACCCAACGTAATAAGGAGCTTGTTTTGTCAACATTATTTTTCGGCTGATTTTCGGGCAAACTGAGGCATATGGAATCGAGCGAGCACATTCCCGACCATGCCCGGAAGGTCTTCCAGGGTAAAATATTCTCGGTGTGGCAGTGGAAGCAGGAGCTGTACGATGGCACCACTGCCACATTTGAACGGGTAAAGAGAGCCGACGCGGTTCACACGGTCGGCGTGCTGCTGAATAAAAAAATTCTGCTGACATGGGATGAACAACCAGACCGCTCAGGCGTCCTGACACCGGCCGGAGGGCGGGTGGAGGCAGGTGAGACGCCCGCAGCGGCAGCCAAGCGTGAATTTCTTGAAGAAACGGGTTATAAGATTGGTACACTTATGCCCTGGCACGAGTATGCCCCAAGCGCTAAGACGGACTGGATGGTCTATGCCTTTGTCGGGAAAAATCTCAGGCGCGTGAGCGAGCCAACGCCCGATGCCGGTGAAAGAATCGAGCTGCGCACATTTGCCTTCGATGAATTCCTTGCATTAGGCAGCCACCCCAGCCTGCGCGATAAAATGCTGCGCATTATTTTACTGGAAGCGCGGCTCGATCGTAAGAAAAAAGAAACCCTGTATAATTTGCTCTATGGGTAACCCGGCTCCGGTAAGAGTGAGAATCGCGCCCAGTCCAACCGGCCGGCTGCATGTTGGCACGGCGCGCGCGGCGCTCTTCAACGAACTGTTTGCCCGCCGATATGCGGGAACTTTTATATTGCGCTTTGAAGACACTGATCCGGTCCGGTCCCAGTCGGAGTATGAGCTGGATATTAGCGAAGGCCTAGAATGGCTGGGATTGCGCTGGGACGAAGGACCTGATGTGGGAGGGGAGTACGGGCCGTATCGTCAATCAGAACGCAAGCAGCACTACCAGGAAGCACTTCAGCAACTCCTGGACAGTAAGGCAGCATATAAAGAAGGAGAGGCCATCAAGTTGAAAGTCGAGCCGCAGGCCATTACGTTTCCGGACGACATCAGAGGAGAAGTACGGGTGCACACTAATAGTTTTGCCGGAGATTTTATTATTGCCCGATCCATTAATGACCCCCTCTATCACGTGGCGGTAGTCGTTGATGATGCCGCCATGAAGATATCCCATGTTATCAGAGGCGAAGACCATCTTCACAACACGGTCAAGCATATTCTGATTCAGCGGGCACTTGGTTACAATCAGCCCGTCTATGCTCACTTACCCCTCTTGCTTGATGTCCAGCGCCGGAAACTTTCCAAACGCAGCGGTGAAACCAGTCTCCTGGCGTACCGCGATAGGGGATTTCTGCCGGAAGCCATGCTGAACTATTTGGCGCTGCTGGGCTGGAGCGCAAAAGACGACCGAGAATACTTTAACCACGATGAATTGGCGGAATTATTTTCCCTGGCTGGCGTGCAGAAAAGCGGAGCCATCTTTTCTGAAACAAAACTGACCGCAATGAACAAGCACTACCTGAGAAAACTGGACGGCCGTCAGCTTTTGCAAGCGGCCACACCTTTTTTACAAAAATCGGGAATGTCCGTAGAACACAGTGAGCGTTTAACCAGGGCGCTGGAAATTGAGCAGCAACGGGTGGGAACATTGGCCGAGCTGCCCGAAGCGATTGCTTTTTTCCTGCCCGATTGGCAGGCCGGCTACGCGGCTGACCTGTTGATTTGGAAGAAACGTAAGGCACTAGAAACGAGAGAACTCCTTGGCCAGTTAACAGGGAAAATATTGACTCTGCCGGAGTCTCTATTTTCTGAAAAAAAACTGGAACAGCTTCTCCTGCATTGGATTGATGCCAACGCTCTCGGCAGGGGAGATACCCTTTGGCCCATGAGAGTGGCCTTAACCGGTCGGGAACATTCTCCTAGTCCGTTCCAGGTGGCTGCCGTTATCGGTAAAGAAGAAAGTATCCGGCGCCTCCGTCTGGCGCAGGCGAAGCTTCCCGGATAATATATTAGTACTATGTTGGCACGACGCCGGTGGGCGAAGATTCTATACGCAATCCTGGTAGCTATGATTGCCTTGGGCATGGTGATGATTTCGTTTGTGTAATGGACAGAAAATAAGCAGCTGGGATGGAGTAAAACGCCTCTCTTGCTGGGGTATTGTGGCTGTGTCATAATATGAGCGCTCAATCGGAAGTGTTGTCTTGCATGTATCTAAAAGCCGTACGCCTATCCTTTGTTATTGTTATGGTTGCGCTCTCTGGCGCGCCGACTTTGACGTTTGCCAAGACGATTGAGGAATTGCGTAGCGAATTAGAAGCCAAAAGAAAGGCTTTGCAGACAACGGAGGATAAAATCAATAATTTTAAACAGGAAATACAGGAGAAAAAGAAAGAGGCGCGAACTTTAGCCGATCAGATTTCCCTGATTGACGACAACATCATTGAAATTGAGTTGCGGATTGACCAAACGCTGGCCGAAATCGAAAAAACTGATGTGGAAATAGAAGCGGTGCAGGCTGATATCGTCGCCCGCGAAGAGGAAATAGCTCATCAAAAAGATGTGTTGGCCGAACATATCCGTTCACTGTATTACCTTGACCAGCAATCAGCCGTGACCGTCTTTCTCAAGTACGGCACATTTTCTGAAGCTATCAATGAATCGGCCACGGTCCAGGAGCTTCAGAACAGGGGGCAGGAGACTTTAGTAACCATCCAGAAACTCCATCAAGAACTTTTAACCAAACGGCGTGAACTGGAAGATTTTAAGCAAACGCTGGCCGCGCTGCAGAAGCGCCAGGAAGGCCAGCAAGTGACGCTCACGACGCAGCGCGATGCAAAACAACGTATTCTTACGCTCACCAACCAGCAGGAAACGCAATACCAGGACCTCCTCAAGCAGGCGCAACAAGCTCATAAAGAATCCCAAGCCGCCATTGCTGCCCTTGACGCCAGCATACGAGAAGAATTGCGCAAACAGGGGATTGGAAACCTGCCGTCGGTCGGCACGCTTAGGTGGCCGATTGAAGCTATATTTGGTGTGTCGTGCGAATTTCACTGCGCGGGATACCCGTACGAGAGCCTCATCGGGCCTCATTCCGGCATTGATATACCGGCCAACGTGGGCACACCCATCAATGCCGCCGCAGACGGATACGTAGCGAGAACGCACGATGCGGGCAATCCGGGATATAGCTATATTTTGGTGATACATGGCGACAATATTTCTACTGTTTACGGGCACGTTTCCGGTTTTGCCGTCAACGAGGGCCAGCTGATCACAAGAGGGACAACGGTAGGGTATACTGGTGGTGCACCGGGTACGCGCGGGGCAGGTTTATCATCCGGCCCCCACCTGCATTTCGAGGTTCGCCAGAATAACATGGCAGTAAACCCTCGCCAGTTTTTATAACATATGGCTAATCCAGATGCAGTCTTTGAAAAGTGGGTTCACGCCCTGGTGCCGATCTGGGGTCCGTTTTATGCCCTGTTTTACATTGCCCGCCTCGTCTGGAGAGAGTTTATGAGCAAACGCCATTAAAATGACACTTGATCCATACCTGCAGTACATCATTCCTTGGTTACCGCACACACCAGTAGGATATGTAGTAGCAGGGGTGATATTTCTCGCTCTAGTGTTCCTCGTAAAGATCTTTTTGAAAAGTATAAAGTGGCTATTTGTCTTAGCTGTGGTCGGCCTAGTATTTTTCCTTGTCTATCGGTACTTGACAACCCTCTTTGAAACAAGTCAGCCGCGCACCCAAGACGTTATCGACGAGATTACTGAAACCACGGAGAGTGGGGGACAGGTACCCTTGTTGCCCTCTCCCTAAATATTGCCGCCGGTGCCGCGAAGCATGTGCTGCAATTTAAAAACCTTCAGGTAAGAAAACCCTCCAATGCCGTTGCTGTATCAAGCTGGCGAGCGCCTAGACTAAATAAAGTTACATTTTACGACATTTGTCCGCGTCAGCCGATGGTGGCTTACCCAACACAACCCTGTCTGCATTTCGTGACAGTCAGATCCTAAGAAACTACCGCATTGATCTGGCTATGTGATATGGCTTGACGGGCAAACACTATACAGCTGACTACAGCTGAAAGAAGTCTTGCGGTACTCGTGAGCGATTTAATCGGGCTATATCATCATACCCAGGTCATATATGACCTGGGATGTATTAATAAAGTCATACGGCAAACTATATCATCTATAAAGCAGCTGGCCTACAGCTGGCTCACATTATTAACGCAAGAGCAGGTACATATCTACCACGATGGGCGAGAAAAAAATAGTTTGGCGGGGAAGTACGTCAGAGGAGTGAGCGGTACACAATGGTTGATTGGAAAGGTAACAGAGGCAAGACAAAAGATTATACAGAACAATAAAGGCAGCAAGACGAAACGTCGCTCAATATATCTTTTGCGACGTACCCTGGTTCCATACTAGTTTTCCACACATAAGAACACAAATAGTACTGGTGTCAAAAAAGTGCCTTCGAATACATTTAATGTCATGACCTGCTGGGAAAAAAATGACTTCCCCGTCATTTAAGTACGCACTTTGCCGGGCAGATGCCCCATCCCAACAACTCCCCTCCTCTGCGCCAGAATGGGCAGGCAAGTCATATACTAGAAAGCCGAGGTAAAGTTTCTCTCCTCACAAACCCAGTTTCTCTTTCGCACACTGACTGGGAGAGTATCCAGCCGCCTCTGCTTCTGCATTGGTAGTAAACCACACCTGATTCTCCGGATTTATCCTCTTAGCAGCCGGACAACTGGAATGATGGTATAAATCAGAATTAATACTGGCAACAAACTCTCCCTGTGCCGTGCTGGCCGCGGCTGCTACTGCCGGCGAGGCGGCAGGCCGTCGGCTGGCGATCCCTTCGTCTTTAAGCGCTTGCAATTCGGACACTGTACCGCCCGACCCTGAACAAGCCGCACATTGCCGATCCTCAAAAATGATTGGTTGAGAAGAATAATACGGCGACATCACTCTGCCCGCTTGCCAGCCCGCGGTGAAGAGCAAAAGCCCCAGCAACGCCTGATTAAGAAATTGCTTGTGCTTTTGAAAAAAAACCCACCAGGAAGTCCCATCAAACATATCGTATATAATACACGACCGAAAAGAGAATTGACGTTTTTCCTTTCATTCGATAGGATTGGTACACTCTTATCTATGGCACATAGAAAAGCCGGCGGATCAACACAATTAGGACGAGAATCAGCCAGCAAGCGCTTGGGCGTGAAGGTTTATGGCGGCCAGATTGTGGGAGCCGGCGAGATCATCATTCGCCAGCGCGGGACTAAATATAGAGCGGGCAGTAACGTCCGTCGTGGCGGCGATGATACCCTGTATGCAGCCATGGCCGGCACCGTCGCCTTTGCTCAGAAAAAAGTCAAAAATTTCACGGGTAAACTGCAAGATTCGATTTACGTCAACGTCAATCGTCGCTAGCGGCGGCTTGAGGCCGGAAGTGGCACGTTGCTTTTAGCACTCCCCTGCTATGCCGTGGCGGCGCTAATAAAGGCGTTAAAAAGCGGGTGTCCGCTCAGGGGTCGTGAGGTAAATTCCGGGTGAAATTGCACGCCGACAAACCAGGGGTGATCAGCTACTTCTATCACCTCGACCAAATTTTTGTCCAGAGTTGTGCCGGCTAGGCGCAATCCCGCCGCGGTGAGTTTCTGCCGGAAATCATTATTGAACTCATACCGATGTCTGTGCCGCTCGCGGATTTTTCGCTGGCCATAGGCACGACCCGTGAATGAATCTTTGCTGACAACACAATCCCATCCGCCCAGCCGCATGGTACCACCCTTATCTGTTATTGCCTTCTGCTCCGGCATGATGTGAATCACGCAGCCGCGTAAGCGATGCTTGCTTTGATCCCCCTCATCAATAAATTCCTGGCTGGTTGCTTGTTTAATTCCGGCGACATGCCGGGCAAATTCAATCACAGCCAACTGCATTCCCAGGCACAATCCCAGATAGGGCACCTTTTGCTCGCGGGCATACTGGATGGCACGGATTTTGCCCTCTGTCCCCCGCACACCAAATCCACCGGGCACAACAATCCCTTTAATACCCGCAAACACAACAGCCAGATCTTGGCTATTTTCCAGCTCCTCGGCATCAACCCATCTAATGTCCAAATCCCGGTTTTTCTGCCAGGCCGCTGCCTTCAAGGCCTCCACTAAACTGGTGTAGGTATCAAGCATGGAGGTGTATTTGCCAACCACCGCAATCGAAACTTTAGATTTTGGCCGCTTAATCTGGTTCACCAGCCGTTCCCAATTACCATTGATTCGCTTGCGCGGCGCCAGCTCCAGCTTTTTCATAATAACCTCATCCAGTTTATGCTTCTCCATTATTAGCGGAACCTCGTACACGCTGTTGACAGTTTCCAAAGGCAGGATGGCCTCCGGTTCGACATTAGAATAGAGGGAGAGTTTACGGATAGAGCCTTCATCAACCGGCTGATCGGCGCGGGCGATAATTATTTCCGGCTGAATCCCAATACTGCGCAGTGCCCGAACGCTATTCTGCGCCGGCTTCGTTTTAACCTCGTCTGAAGCTTTCAGATAGGGAAGAAAAACAACATGAACGTACAAAACATTTGCTGCGCCTTCATCAAGGGCCATCTGCCTGGCCGCCTCCAAAAAATGAAATCCTTCCACATCGCCCACCGTCCCGCCGATCTCTACAATGTGCACGTCGTATCTGTTGCGGAGGGCAGCTTGCGTGGCGCGCCGCTTAACCTCATCAGTTAAGTGTGGGATGACTTGAACAGTTTTGCCGAGATAATCGCCCCGTCTCTCCCGGTTAATCACTTCCCGATATATGTCCCCCGTCATTACGGAGGAATCCTCCTTCAGATTCTGATCAAGGAAACGCTCATAATGTCCCAGGTCAAGATCCGTTTCCGCCCCATCGTCTGTCACAAACACTTCTCCGTGCTCCGCCGGGTTCAAAGTGCCGGCGTCTACATTAATATATTGA
Source organism: uncultured Candidatus Saccharibacteria bacterium (assembly GCA_964373855.1). Lineage (GTDB taxonomy): Bacteria > Patescibacteriota > Andersenbacteria > UBA10190 > UBA10190 > CAYJWL01. The sequence continues at coordinate 24,702 of CAYJWL010000004.1, read as the reverse complement.
TCGAACTTCTGCATATTAACTGCCAGGCCGCGCTCCTTGAGGATATTGCCGATCGAGGCCGAGGTAATCCCCTTTCCCAGTCCGGACAGCACGCCGCCAGTGACAAAGATATACTTGGGCTTCTTTTTTTCCGTCATATTTTGGTTACGTTTCTCACTAATTACCTATCTTTTTTATCCTTCTTCTGGCTCTGACTTGGCGGATCCCTTTGTGCCGGGTGCCGCCGTGACCGTTACCTGGACGTCGAATTCAACTTCCGGTGAGAGCCTCACCGTTACCGGGTAGGAGCCGATCTTCTGAATCGATTCCTTCATAACAATCGCGCTGGGCTTTATCTGAAGACCAGCTTGTGCATTCAGCTCGCTGGCGATTTGCTTGGCTGAAATATGGCCAAAGAGCCGGTCTTCTTTTTTCACCCGCGCGCCAATCGCCAGTTCAGTGCCATCAAGCTTTTCCGCCGTGGCTTGAAGCGCTGCTAAGCCTGCCTTCTCCTTTGCCTGGTGAATGGCTGCTTGCTCACTCTGCCGGCGTTGAATGTTCTCCGTGGCAAGCGCCGCTTTGCCTTCGGGGAAAAGAGCATTACGCGCGTATCCCTCTGACACACTCACGACCTCCCCGGCTTGGCCGAGTGCCGCCACGTCTTCAAGTAATACGACTTTTATTCGTCCAGACATCGGGCTTAGGATACCACCGACCGAAAACAATTCTCAACTGGAACTAATAGTTTTCTCTAACATTTCCAGCGCCGCCTCCAACTGTTCGTCCTCATCTGTTTCGCGATTGTCCTCAACTTCAGTAGTTGGCTCAATCCCTTCGTCGCTGATGGACCGACCACTGGGCGTATACCACTTAGCCACCGTCACGCGCAAGCTCGAACCGTCTTTTAAGGTTAACAATTCCTGAACCGATCCTTTGCCAAACGTCTTGGTTCCGACAATCGGCACCTGGCGCTGATCTTGCAGCGCACCGGCTAAAATTTCTGAGGCTGAGGCCGAGCCGCGGTTCACCAAAACAACCGTTGGCGTATCGACAAACAGGGATCCGCGCCGAGCTTTATATTCTTTATCTGTCTTGCCCCGCTCGCTTACAACAGTAGTTCCGGCCTTTAGAAAGTAAGAGCTAATATCAACTGCGCTTTGCAAGAATCCGCCTGGATTACCGCGCACATCCACTATCACGCCTTTCACCTTTTGATTCTTGGCCTCTTGAGCAAGTTGTGCAAACCGCCCGGCCGTGTCTTCGCTAAAGCTCGTGATTTCGAAACGAGCAATGCCGGCGTCTGTGCTCAATTTTACACTGGCGACCGCAATTGTCTGCCGGACAACTGAAATGTCCTGAGTGTCGTTCTCGCCCTGATGTATGACAGTGAGTATCACTGTGGCACCTTTGGGGCCGCGTATCCGCTGAACAACATCATCAATGGACATATCTTGTGTGATAGGGTCATCATCAACCGCCACGATGACATCCCCCTCCAGCACACCGGCAGCATCAGCCGGAGATCCTTCCAGGGGCGCGATTACAGTTATCAGGCCGTTGCGCACCCCGATTTCCACGCCCACGCCGGAAAACTCGCCTTGTAGTGTCTCCTGAAACTGCTTTGTATCCTGCGGATCAGCAAAGACGGTGTAAGGATCGCCCGTGGCCCGCACCATCCCAGCCACCGCACCATAAAAAAGATCCAGATCATCCAGCTTGTCTATATAATGTGTGTGCAGCGTATCCCACGCTTCCCAAAAAGTAGGAAATGCAAATTGGCGGTTGCCGTTGACATTGGATACCACCTCCAGAGGACCAGAGAGACCGGCGTTGAAGGGAACAACATACCGGCCAATCACCAGGCCCAGGAGAAGGAGCGTCAGGAAACCGGCATATCGTCGTATGCGGCCGCCTCTTGAGTTTATAGGAACATTCACAGTCATGGGCTGTTGATCCCGTGCTTTAGTGGCACATGTAGTGTTTACTCTACTTGATTCTGGATGATTCTTCTATACCGATAACAACTACACGCGTTAGCTCGGCTCATGCCGCCTCTCCCTGTCCAGTCTTGTTGCCCGGTATATCTAGCTTGAGATGAAGATCGCGCAGCAATATATCGTCGACTTTTGACGGCGCTCCCATCAAAACATCTTGAGCGCGTCCATTTTTGGGAAACGCGTAAATATCACGGATGCTATCCACGTCAAAGAGCACCATCATCAACCGGTCAATGCCCGGAGCCAAGCCGCCATGAGGCGGCGCGCCGTAACGAAATGCCGAAATCAAGCCGCCGAATTTTGCATCAACCTCGCGGCGGGCATAGCCGGCAATGGCGAAGGCCTGGTACATGAGCTCGGGATCGTGGTTGCGGATCGCGCCCGAACTGATCTCAAAGCCATTGAGAGCCAGATCATATTGATACCCCACGATGGCTGTCGGATCCTTAGTAGTCAGCGCTTCCTTCCCCCCTTGAGGCATAGAAAAAGGATTATGGGAAAAATCAATTTTTCCTGCTGCCTCGTTGAATTCGTACATAGGAAAATCAACTACCCAGGCCCAGGCAGCTTTATCTGGATCCTTGAGTCCCAGTTTGGCCGCGGCCAGATCACGGGTGGCGCCCAGCGCCCGGGATACTTCTGGCCATTTGCCCGCCGCAAAAAATAGTATATCACCTCGACTGGCTCCCACCGCCTGGACAACGTGCTGAGCAAGCTGCTCGCCCAGGTATTTTAGAATAGGAGAAGAGGCTTTTTCCTTGATGCTTAGATAGGCCAAACCGCCTACGCCCAACATCTTAGCCTTGTTCGTGAGATCATCAATATCCTTTCGGGTAAAGCCAGCGCCACCCGGCACGTGCAGCGCATGGACTACTCCCCCGTTTGCCAAAGCTTGGACAAAAACCTCAAATTTTGACTCCGATACAATGTTCGATACGTCGCTGATGAAAAGTTCATAGCGCAAATCGGGCTTATCAGTGCCGTATTTCGTCATGGCCTCTTTCCAGGGAATGCGCGGGAACGGCTTGGTTGTAATCTCCTTGGTGCTGAATCTTTCCGTCAGCTCAATCATCAGCGGCTCGACCACAGCAAAAACATCTTCCGGCGCCACAAAACTCATTTCTAAATCCAATTGGTAGAATTCGCCGGGATGGCGATCGGCTCGGGGATCTTCATCGCGGAAACACGGAGCGATCTGAAAATACCGATCCAATCCGGCAACCATCAGTAACTGTTTGAACTGCTGCGGCGCTTGCGGTAACGCGTAAAACTTTCCCGGGTGGAGGCGGCTGGGCACCAGATAATCCCGGGCTCCTTCAGGAGATGAGTTCGCCAATATCGGCGTTTGTACCTCAATAAAACTATGCTGCTGCATGTAGCGGCGGATGTGACTAATAAACCGGTCGCGCTGCTCCAGTATGGCGCGCAGACGAGGACGGCGCAGGTCAAGAAAGCGATATTTGAGACGGATGTCTTCGTTCACATGGTCATCCTTTGCCACCTCAAAGGGCAGAGGGTCAGAGGCGCTTAAAAGGGTCATGTGACTCACTGCTACTTCTACTCCTCCGGTAGGCAGAGCGGGGTTCACCATATCATTGGGCCGGGCCATTACTTTCCCTTCGACCTGAATAACAAACTCTGAACGCAAAGTAGCTGCTAATTGCCAGGGCTGGTTGTTCTTGTTTGGATCAAACGTAAGTTGTGTAATCCCCCACCGGTCGCGCAGGTCAATAAAAATCAGCCCGCCATGATCGCGCCGAGCATGTACCCATCCGGCCAAGCGAACACTCAATCCGGCGTGATCGGGACGCAACTCTCCGCAGGTATGCGTGCGGTAAACGGTGTCAGAAATATGCTGGCTTTTGGACATAGATATAGCGTACAGAGTAAAGGCAAAAGCCAAAAAAATACAGCTGACCCATACTTGAGGGGGCTGCTGCCGTGCGCCGACGCGGCCGCGTTCATACCCAGGAGAGTAAAGTCCGGCAACGAACTGCACTCTCCTAGGTTCTCACCCCGCTTATAGGGCGGGGCGAGAAGGTCGTATGCCTAGGATGCGGGGCGCTCCTTCATACGCCCCTCAATTGAGGTAAAGGACACTGTGCACCACAAAGGCGCACATTCCCCAACAATCTCTTCATGAAATCGCTAAGGAATGCAAGCGTGTACGAGGCACCAGCAGAGGTTTTAAAGAGAACATAATACTGTACCGGGCAGGCAGGAAAATGCAAGTATGACACCTGCAGATGACCAATCGCTGCTTTCCCCTTTATCTGTGGTAAAGAGTGATCATTCGCATGGGCTTTAGGCCCACACGAAGCACTTTTTTGCTCAAGACGAAGAAAGTCTGCCTCGCCGTAAAGCGGGGAAACTGCCTTAGCTCTGTTGCGGAAAGCATCCCTTCTTCACGTAAAGAAGGCCCTCCTTACCACAGATAAGTTGGAAAACTGTCGAAAAACGCACATCTAAAGAACTGGTCATTATAACCATAAATGAGATTATGTCAAGCTTCGGCTTTGTACCTCTTTACTTTCGTGAAAGCACGCCCAGCACAATCTTGTTCGCTCATTCTCGCTCCGCCAGCGCGGGGCTTCCGAGGCTGCGGCTGTTTTGCCCCGCCTTCGCTAACGCTTCGGCGGGTACTATGCCAAAACAGCCTTAGAAGCCGCTCACAGGATTGTGCTGGGCGTGTTTTAAAGTGCATAGTGTATTAATAGAAGTGATCTGTGACCATACTTAGACCGTTCAGCTTGACCCTGAAGTAGAGAGCGGAACGGGAATATATATATAAAAAAGAGGCAGAGATGCTTCTAAAGCTTCTCTGCCTTGTACTGCTGAAGTCGCGTTGTGAATATAATCAGCTAGTGCCGAAACTGGCTGTACGCTGGGCGGTGGCTTGACCGGCGGCGCAGGCGTATTCTGCGTTTTTTTCTTCCGTTGGGCTCACTGTCCTGCCGTATGGGGAGCTCATCTGATATCTGACCCAGCGGAACCAGCTTAAAGCCGGCAACCTTGGCAATTGTGAAAAGCAAGTCATCCCAACGCACATATATCGCCCGAATTGCCGGCCATTGGTGTCGATAAGCGCACCATAAACAAATTCGCCCTGACCCGAGATCCTTCACAAGCTGGACGCGCTGCTTACGACGGAAATCATGGCCGCACTCAAGAAAACCGCAGTAGGCAGGTGTTGCGGGATCTTTCAGAACCAGCTGGAAGCCCCGTCTTTTTGCTTGGGCTTCAAGTTCTCCCATGGTAAAATCCCGCACGATCTTACCCCCGCACTTTTTGCCACCAGACCTTCCATTTCCGTTACTGCTCATTCCCCCTACTCCTTCCAAGGACACCGATAGTACCAGCCGATCCACTGCTGGCTGGCGAAAATTCTGCAAATAACAGGCCGCGCAAGGCGACATACGCTCAACATACTCCCTGCTTTAATTTTGTCAACTGCGGGTGACAATTTTGCCCGGCAGCTGCCTAATTCCGTCAGCCCCGTCTTGCACTGTGTGCGTCCGGAGGGAATCGAACCCACGACCGTTGGCTTAAAAGGCCACTGCTCTACCAACTGAGCTACGGACGCTCATACTTACACTGTATCTAACTGCTATAGCCTAACTGGATTTCCCTCTTATTGCAATCTATGGTATACTAAATCTGATGTTTTCCACAGGCCTTCGCCAAGGCTTCGGCCTGCAAGCAACTTCGCCTAAAGACGAGGAAAGATTGCTTACAGAAACAGGCTATCGGCCTATGCCGTCCATAGCTTCACGCGAAGGAGGGCTGACCTCGCCTAAAAAGCAACGGCCTGCAAGACAGTTTAATTTCTAAACACAAACAGTAATACCATGAAGAAAGGACTTTTATTTAGCGGCGCTGTTGCGATTGTCGTAAGTGCCTTGGCCGTTGTCGGTTTATCAACCACGGCTGCAACCGATGAGTATAAGTTTTTGGCTCGTGGTCTGGTGATTATCGGAGGCGATGATCTTAATGTCTATTTCACACACGCCTCTGGACAAGCTGACCCTGATTTATCCGGTATAAGAAATGATATAAGCGTCAGCACGGCCAAGATCTATAAATGGACAAAGGACTCATCGGGCAAGCTTGTAAAAAAGCGGGTTAAATCCAGCAGCCTTGTTCCTGGTCAAGAGGTAGTGGTAAACGGAGTCAAGAAAAGCAATGGCGTATTTGTCGCCAGCTGGGTCGTAATTAATGACCGATCGTTCACTATCAATGGCAAGCTCAAGGCTGTCGAGCGTGATGCTGGTAAAACCGATGAAGGCTGGATTACGGTTGAGGTTGGCAACTCGACTTATAAGCAATCACAAATAGTCGACAAGGATGTGCGCATGCGCATTAACGGCACGACCAAGTTATCAGCCCTGGGTAACGTCAAATTACTTGACGAGGTCACAGCTAATAGCCAATCTGTTCGAGTGAAAGGCGAAGTCATTAATTCAAACCACTACGCTGTCAGCCAGTTCAACGAGCTCTAAACCCCCTTGTTTGGTGACCTAATGCCTAAAGCGCGGCCTTGTAATGGCCGCGCTTTAGGCATTTATGAGAAAAAGCCTCGTCTGCCGGCAGATTTAAATTCCTCAAGCAGGCGCCGCTGCTTGCGGGAAAGCCGGCGCGGCACTTCAACTTGGACAGTTACTATGTGATCGCCCCGGCGCGCTCCGCCCAGCTGCGGAAACCCGGCCCCGGCCATGCGAATCTCGCTGCCCGGTTGAGTACCAGCCGGAATTTGCAATTCCTTGGCTCCCGCCAAAGTCGGAAGGGAAATGACTATGCCTAGTGCCGCTTCAATAAAAGGAATGGAGACGGCTGAACGAACGTTGTCCCCGTCTCTCGTCATCCCGGAAGGATCGGGCTGCACATGCACGGTAACATATAAATCGCCCGTCTCCCCTCCCCGGGGCGGGGCTTCACCCTTGCCGCTAAGCCGAATCGTTTGATTATCGCGAATGCCCGCCGGTATATCAAAAGTTAACATACGATCTTTCAATTCTCTCCCCTCCCCGCGGCAACGTGAGCAAACCGTTTTTGCTTGCTTGCCTTCACCGCGGCAAGCCGGGCATTCAGATTGAGTGGTGAACACGCCAAAGGGCGTGCGCCTGGTCTGACTGATCAGGCCGCGGCCGCCGCACTGCTTACATTCTTCTATCGGCGTCCCGGGCTCTACCCCATTACCATTACATTTGGAACACACCTGGTACAACCGATGGTTCACTGCCTGTTCTTTTCCCTTGGCCGAGTCAGCAAAGGCAATCTCAACATCAATTTGAACATCATTCCCCCTTCTCCGGCGGGTCCTCGTCGTCTGCCCTCCGCTAAAGAACGTGTCGAAAATATCGCTGATCCCACCGAGATCCTCAAAATTAAAATTAAAACCCTGTCCAGAAAATCCCCCCCTGCCAAAAGGACCTGGTTCTCCCTCAAAGGCCTGCCCAAAGCGATCGTACTGATTGCGCTTCTGCTCGTTTCCTAATACCTGATAGGCTTCGTTTACCTCTTTGAACTTTTCTTCATCACCACCAGCTTTATCCGGATGATATTTATGAGCCAAGCGACGATAGGCTTTTTTGATATCGTCGCTTGAAGCAGTTCGATCCACCCCTAATGTTTCATAGTAGTCAGGCATACTATTCCCCTACTGCCCAGCGCCTTATCTAAAGAGATAAGCGCTCAACCGTAACTTGAGTTTTTAACAGAGAAATTAAACCGACTCGCTCGGATACATACACTAGCAGGGCGGCGATGCTCAATACCAGCCAAGCCAGAGGTGGCACGATGGCCCGCAGCGCAAGAAACGCGGCGACGAGGAGAGCCAGAACAACCAGACCTGGCTGATTCGCCAGTTGCTGCACATACTGATTAGCCTGCACGGCCAGCAGCCTGGCTAAGGTTTCGTTCCCCGAAAGCTCTACACCTAGTTGCTGCGCGAGTTGCGCGCGCAACACCTCGCGCTGTTCTTGAGACAAGTTCGGCGGCGGGGCTACACTGCCCGACTGCCGCGCCAGCTGGGCGTTAATAATATCGTCGACAGTAGCCGCCGCGTGATAATCTGGAATCAAGCGACTGATCAGTGGCGTTACAGGCTCAATGACAGCCTCGACGGTCTTAAGCGGCAGCGACAGCTCGCCAGCTGTCAGGCGCGCCCGTAATTCAGGCAGAGTTAGCGTTATCACAGATACAATCAGCCCCACGATTATAATTTTTGTTGGCCAGTAAAAGACAGAGTTGACGCGAAATTGAACGCGACTCTCTATGTCACGGGTCAGCGCCCGCTTGGCAACCAACAAAAATACAGCTAATAAAGCCGCCCCGATCAACGATTCCAGAGAGAACAAACCGATGAAGATTACCGCCACGCACGGTATTGCTATCAATACAATATTGATATTCGGACGCTGGAAAAGAAAGGCCATCGCTGTTCCCATCAGCGCCACCCAGCCGAGCCCGGCCAGACCAACAAGCATTCCAGTCAAAGATACCCATTGCTGGTGATCATTGATCAGCACAGCAACCAGCAGAAAAAACAGCACGGTGTATAAACCAACAAAGCTTACAATGCCAATCTCCTTTTTTCGCTGCAGCGTCATCCCGGTAACAATACTTCACCCATTAAGGCAGTATAACAAAACTTACTTGCCTTCCTTTTTAGCCTTGCCTTCGACTATATCTTCTGGCGCGCCGGCCGCGGCCGTTTTCCTTTGTCCGGGCGGCCCAGATGGCTGCGCAGCCTGGTATACCTGCTGGCCGACTTTCTGGATGGCGCTGGCCAACGCCTCGGTCGCTTGCTTGATCGCGGAAACGTCGCTTCCGGCCTGCAACTTTTTCAGCGCCGCCAATTTTTCTTCAACACTTTTTTTCACCTCGGCCTGAAGCTTACTACTATTTTCTTTCAGTGTTTTTTCCGCCATGTACACCAGCTGCTCTGCCTGATTTTTAACCTCGACGGCTTCTTTCTTCACTTTATCGGCTGCCGCATGTTTACTGGCATCCTGTTTCATCCGCTCTACATCCTCGGCCGAAAGCCCGGACGACCCTTCGATGCGGATACTTTGCACTTTGCTGGTGCCTTTGTCCTTCGCTGAAACATTGAGAATGCCATTGGCATCAATATCGAACATGACTTCAATTTGCGGGACGCCGCGGGGCGAGGGCGGAATGCCATCCAGAATGAACCGCCCCAGTGATTTATTGTCGGCCGCCATTTCCCTCTCTCCCTGCAGAACATGCACTTCGACCTGCGGCTGATTATCAGCAGCGGTGGAAAAGGTTTGCGCTTTCTTTGTTGGAATTGTCGTGTTTTTTTCGATCAGCGGGGTGCGCACTCCCCCTAAGGTCTCGATACCGAGGGTTAATGGCGTCACGTCAAGCAACAGCACGTCTTTGACTTCGCCGCCGAGAATTCCTCCCTGAATAGCCGCGCCGGCCGCGACGACTTCATCGGGGTTGATTCCCTGGTGAGGCTGCTTGCCGAACAACTGGCTGACCACCTCAACAATTCTTGGCATTCTGGTTTGTCCCCCTACCAGTACGATTTCATCAATGTCCGATACCGCCATGGTGGCCTGCGCCAACGCTTCCTTTGTCACTTGAACCGTCCGCTCAATCAGATCAGCCACCAGGTCTTCAAGCTTGGCCCGTGATAATGATAGCACCAGGTGTTTTGGTCCATCCGGCCCGGTTGTAATAAACGGTTGGTTAATTTCTGCAGTGTTCGAACTGGATAACTCGTGCTTGGCGCGCTCGGCCGCTTCCTTGAGGCGCTGTAAGGCCATGTGGTCCTTAGATACATCAATTCCGGACTGCGATTTGAATTCACTGACCATCCAATCTATGATCCGCTGATCAAAATCATCACCGCCGAGGTGTGTGTCGCCAAAGGTGCCTTTGACTTCAATGGTGTCTGCTCCCACTTCCAGAATGGAGACATCGAATGTGCCCCCGCCTAAGTCAAAGACGACAATTTTCTCGTCCTTTTTCTTATCGAGACCATAGGCCAAAGCTGCCGCGGTGGGCTCATTAATAATCCGCCTGACATTCAGCCCGGCAATGGTGCCGGCGTCTTTGGTGGCTTTACGCTGCGAGTCATCAAAATATGCCGGAACCGTGATAACGGCGTCGGTGATGGTGATACCCAGCTTGCGTTCTGCGTCCACCTTGAGTTTTTGCAGCACGATGGCTGATATTTCTGCCGGCTTCAGCCACTCGTCGCCGAATTTAATTTCCACACCGCCGTCTGCTCCTTCCTGCAGCTCATACGGCAACAGCTCTTTGTCTTTCTGCACGCTGGCATCGCTCCATTTCCGGCCAATCAGGCGTTTGGCAGAAAAGATCGTTCGCTCGGCATTAACTACTGCCTGGCGCTTGGCAATAACACCTACTAAGCGTTCATTGTTTTTACTTAAGGCAACAACTGAAGGGGTGGTGCGGTTTCCTTCGCTGTTTTCAATAATGGTGGGCTGGCCGCCCTCGACATACGCTATGGCCGAGTTAGTTGTGCCCAGATCAATACCGACTATTCTATTCATACGATGTTGAAATCATTAACAATTAATTTGTTTGGCTGATTTACGACGCCACTTTCACTCGGGCGGGCCGTATTACCGTATCGCCGATCCGATACCCGAGCTGTGTGACTTCAGTGATTACTCCCCGCTGCTGGCCATCCGGCTGCACCCCTGCTACCGCCTCATGCACCATCGGGTCAAACGGCATTCCCTTCGGATTGATAGTTTCAATTCCTAAACTCTCAATCAGCTGCTCCAATTGGCGGGCGATGTGCAGCACCCCTTCTACCCATTCATGGTAGCTACCGCTGGCGGGCACATGCCTGACAAGCGCCTGGAAATTATCGGCTAACGGCAGGAATTGGGCTACCACCTCCCGCTTAATTCTTTCCTTCTCATGCTCCTGCCCGGCGGCGATGCGCTTGCGGTAATTATCAAGGTCCGCGAGCGCTCGCCTCCAGCCATCTAAATATTCCAGTTCTTTGGCGGAAGGGGCCGAGTGTAGTGCTTGTGAATTAATCATATGATGTTGCCGCGCTCAATAACTGAAGCCACTCCGTTTACCACTGCTAGGTTTCGCCGATACGCCATCCGTTTGGGACCGGCCAGAACCAGGACAATATTGACACCATCTGGCCTCGCCACCCGGCGCACAATCACGCTGGTATGCCGCGCCGGAAAGGCGGTATTTTCCTGTCCAATATACACTTGAATATCGTCTGCCGCTTCGGTGGCATATTGTGCCACATATTGATCAGCGTGGTCCAGCAGGTCGGAAACTTCTTTGGCCGTTTCCTCGGCGTGTTCTGCCTGGTCAAATAACGAAGCCAAACCAGCTTCATGGATATCCCGCAAGGAGAGCCACGTGCTAATCGCCACTGAATGCGCCATGGCAGCCAGCAGTTTTGCAACCGCCCGGGCTGGACTGGCGAACGTCTCCTGATAATCACTGAACAAGCCGCGTAACCGGCGGACCTCAATTCGCGTGGGCCGACGCACCCCCAGTCTATTTACATAAAAACGGTAGCCCAAGTCGGTCGGAATTCTACCGGCAGAGGGATGGGGCTGGTAGACATAGTGCTGCTCGTCCAGCTCACGGAGAATGTTTCGCATCGTCGCGGAGCTGGCATCTAACCTCATCCGGGCAACCAGATGCGTGCTGCCGACGGGACGGGCGGTTCTGATGTAATCATCAACCAGATGAAATAATATATCCTGGTGACGGCTGTTCATGGATAGCGCTAAAATAGAGAGTTACTAATTAGCACTCCGACACTAAGAGTGCTAATAGCAATATTATTAATTTTACCGTCTGTGTCAAGCTTCAACAAGTTCAGCCTGACCATGAGCTTAAGTCGAATGGGTCAACCCCGGATTAAAATGCTCCACCTGCCAGGGATCTTTAGTGTTTTGCGCCAAGCTCAACATTACGATTGATTGGTTGATGTCACAATCAGGACTCTAGCTGCATTATCCGGATTAATGGATAAGCCAGTGACCAGATGGGCAGGCAAGCCGAGGGCGAACGTATTCCAAGTATTGCCGCCGTCCTCCGAGCGATAGATAACATCATTGACTGCTACCAGCAGGCGGTTTGTGTTGGTCGGACTAACGGCTACGACAATTGAATTGAATTTCTGGTTCGGCTCGATCGGAACAGGCAGCGCCACCCAGGTCTGGCCACCATCACGCGTCACAACAGCGCCGTCTTCAACGCCAACCAGCAAGGCGTCTGGAAACCCAGGAATAAAGACTGCGTCTTGTATCTTTTTATTACCGGAACTTGTCCCGACCGGCGGGGGTGTATTGAGATACTGCGGCACTTTTATTTTCTTTTGGTCATCGCCATTCACCAGGATCATCTGTCCTGGTCGCGTTATAACAAGCATCTCGTTAGGGCGGTGAGGAGAGACCACTATTTTCTTAATCGTCACGTTGGTTGGTTGCAACTGCGGATTGAAGGCATCCGGCTTCAATGTCTGAAAATTCCGCCAAACTTTAGCCGATTGCTCTCCGGCAAACAAGGTGCCTAAACTGCTCCCCGCCCACACCCGTTCGCTGTTAAAAGGATCCCGCTCCAGCGACAGCACCACCGACGGAACGGTTGGGGCGCCGCCAATAATTTTAAAACCCGATTCATCAACGGGCACGGGCACGGTTAAGACCGTTTGCCAGCTCTTGCCCTCATCCAAACTGCGAATGACAAATCCTTGCCCGGCTCCATCACTGCCCGAGGCAACTAGTATACCGCTGCCTAAGACGGTGACATCGTAGGTATTAGCCAAGGGGGTTGGAATAATCTGCCAGCTCACCCCATCGTTATCTGATGCCACTATGCCCCGTCCTCCCGCGGCAATATAAATTCGATCTGGCTGTTCCGGCGAACGAAAGATATCAAACAGGGAAAACAACGCGACATACTCGCCGGTTTTTCCCGCGATGTCAACGGACTGCTCGAAGCTGGCACCGGCAGTATGAGATCGATAGACACCGCCGGGCGGCGGGGGTGGGACGGCCCGTTCGCAGCCGCTCAACTGAAGTAACGCCAGCGCCGCCACCGGCGCAAACACAGCTAACCGTCTGTTCATGGTATAATAGTAGCATGCGCCTGGAGCAATCCTCAAAAGACATCACCTGGATAAACATCGAGGAACCAAGCAACGAGGAGTTGGCTGCGTTTGTCCGAGAAGTTGATCTGGCGCCGGTTGATGCCGAGTTCCTTGTGCGTGATCATCAGCGGCCAGAAATTGCCACGCGTCCGAATTACCGGCTGTTTCTTTTGCAGGTACCGGTCTATGACAAAACATTGCGTGTGACCAGCGGTGTGCCTCTGTACCTCCTCGTCCATCCCGAACGCATATATACGCTGCATTACCAGCCAATTGTCTCCCTGAAAAAAATCATTCTGGATTTTACCGATCACCCGGAAAAGCAGGAAGAATATTTCAGCAACAGCCCGCTAAGTTTAGCGCTTTATGTGATAAGCGTGCTGAACGAAGCTTCTTTCAACAAAGTACGCCGCCTGACGAAGCACATTGAGATTGGCGAGGACGCTGTTTTTCACGGTAATGAACGCAAGATGGTGGAGGAAATCGCTGTTTTAACGCGTGATGTGCTTGATTTCCGCAAAGTAATCCGTCCGCAAGTTGCCTTATTTCAAACTGTCCCCGAAGATGTAGCCGGCGATGAGGACATGAAGACGCAATGGCAACGAGTCGCCAGCCAATATGATCAGTTATGGGAAATACTCGCGAGCCTGAATGAAAGCACGAGAGTTTTGCAGAACACTAACAATTCTTTACTGCAGTACAAGGAGAACGAGTTGCTGCGGATGCTCACTATCTATTCCATTATCGCTATTCCTGTTTGGATTTTCGTCACGCCCTATACTCCGGGCGACGGCGTTGCTTCCGCCACAGACCAGATTGTGTTTTGGACTGTTCTGGGCGTCCTGATAATCGTGCTTCTCTTCATCTTCCTGAAAGCAAAGCGGCGCAAAGCTATTTAATAAAGTTGTGGCCGGCTCGATTTAGCTCCTACAATGGACACGTGGATCAAGTGCGCTTCTACAACTCGCTGACTAAGAAAATTGCCGATTTCTTGCCAAAAGACAAAGGCAAAGTCCGTATCTATAACTGCGGTCCGACTGTCTACAAACGCCAGCACCTCGGAAATATGAGGCGCTTTCTCTTTTCTGATTTCCTCCGCCGCAGCCTGGAGTACCTGGGGTATGAAGTGCGGGACATAACGAATATCACCGATGTCGGTCATCTGACGCAGGCTGACATTGATGCGGGTGAGGATAAGCTGGAAAAAGAAGCAGCCCGCCGGAAGAAAACCCCGCAGGAAATAGCGGCTGAACAAACGAAACTTTTCTTTGCCGACCGAGCTGCGCTTAATATTAAGCCAGCTCATACGTACCCGCGGGCCAGCCGGCATATTGCGCAGATGCAGGAGCTGATCCAGAAATTACTTGAACGCAGGCATGCCTATCAGACAGCCAGCGGCGTCTACTTCGACGTTCAATCGTTCCCTCAATATGGCCGCCTGTCCGGCAATAAGCTCGAGGATATTATTGCGGGTAAGCGGATAGAAGTACGCGGTGAAAAGAAACATCCGGCTGATTTTGCGCTCTGGAAAACTGATGACCCCAAGCACTTGCAGCAGTGGGATTCGCCATGGGGCCGTGGGTACCCCGGCTGGCATATTGAATGTTCAGCCATGAGTCTTGAGTATCTTGGGTCCGACATCGATATTCATACCGGCGGTGAGGATAACATCTTCCCCCACCACGAGAACGAAATCGCCCAATCGGAAGGCGCCACCGGCGAGAAGTTTGTACGCCATTGGATGCATAACCGCCACCTGCAGCTCAAGGGCGCAAAATTGGCCAAGAGCGAGGGAAGGCAGCTGACGCTCGACTCGCTGCGTGAGCGCAAATTCTCTCCCTTCGCCTTTCGCCTGCTGGTATTCGGCACCCACTACCGCAACCAGCTGGAATTTTCCTGGGAGGCGCTGGCCGTCGCCGCGGAGCACGTGGCAGCCGTCAAGCAGCTGCTGCGCCAGCTGCTGGTGCATCAGACCGATGATACTGGTGTCATTGATGAGGAGACAATCTTACTGTTTAAGCGGGCGCTGGCATCGGATCTCAATACGCCCAAAGCGCTAGCCGTGTTCCTGCAATACGTAAAAAATGCGAACAAGCTGCTGGCGAAAACTCCCGCACCACAACCGATGGCCTCAATCGCCCCCACCCTTGCCTCCATGGATAAAGTTATGGGAATGGTAGGTTCTCTGGAAAACGAAGCGCGTAATGAGACTATTCCGCCAGAAATCCGCCAGCTGGCCGAGCAGCGCGAGCAGGCCCGCCGGGAGAGCAATTTTGAAGCTGCTGACAGCCTGCGCCTGAAATTGGAGGCGAAGGGGTTCACAATTGAAGACACTGCTTCTGGCCCACGGATCATCAAGGCTGCCTAAGTTCCTTCCGCTCGGGTCCGGGGCGGAGAGAATTCACACCTTTTCCACTCGCCGGCTTTGCCTTAGGAGCGTATAGTGAAAGGTACTTAACGAAGGTCGTATGCCCAGTAAGAAAACCTCACCAAGCTCGCCTTGTGGTTGGCAACACTCTCTCTTCTTAAGGAGCAACCAATGCCGTCAATAGCTTGCATATTGTCATGTAAGACCACCGGCTCGCTTTTTGGCGGCGTTGCCGCCTGAAGTTATTCTTACTGGGTATGCCACGTTCTACCACATCAGAGTTGCGGCTGCCCCCCCATAACCTCCAGGCGGAAGAATCCACCCTCGGCAGTTTGCTCATTGACAAAAATGCTATTATTAAAATTGTTGACTGGCTTGGCCTTCATGATTTTTACCAGGGAAAACACGAGAAGATATACCGGGCAATGATAGATCTTTATGCCCAAGGCGAGCCGATCGACGTCCTATCCGTGATCAATCGCTTGAAGGAAAAAAATCAGTTGAGCGAAATTGGTGAGGAGACCGCTGTTACACGCTTGGCTACGCTTGTACCCACTGCCGGTAATGTCGTGCATTACGCCCGGATCGTTCAGAAGAATGCTACCCGCCGCCGTCTTATCTCGGCCGCTTCGGACATTACAGAAATGGGCTTTAATGAGGAGGAGGACATTGACGTCATCATGGACGATGCTGAAAAAAAACTTTTTTCGGTGTCGCAAAGCCACAAGCACCAAAAATTTATCCAGCTCTCCGTCGCCTTGGAAGAAGCGTTTAGCCGGATCGATCAGTTGCAAAAAGGCGACCACGTACTGCGCGGAGTCACATCCGGATTTGCCAGACTGGACGACCGCATGGCTGGCTGGCAAAAATCCGATCTGATTATTTTAGCCGCCCGGCCGAGCGTCGGAAAAACGACGCTGGCGCTGGATTTCGCCCGTCACGCGGCACTGAACGGAGCCAAGGTAGGCATTTTCAGCCTGGAAATGTCCAAGGATCAGTTGGTTGACCGGCTGCTGGCCGCTCATGCTCATGTTGATTTGTGGCGCCTGCGCACCGGGCGTCTGGAGTCCGGCGGCGAATTTGACGATTACAGCCGTCTGGCCAAAGCCATGGAGGACCTATCATCTGCTCCCATTTATATTGATGATCGCCCTTCAGCTAACGTCATGGTCATGCGTACGATGGCGCGGCGTCTTGAAGCCGAATATGGGCTTGATTTGCTGATTATTGATTACCTGCAACTAATGGAATCCAGCCGCTACGTAGATAACCGCGTTCAGGAAGTGTCGGATATCTCCCGCAATCTTAAGAAGTTGGCCATCGAGCTCAACGTGCCTATCATTGCTCTCTCCCAACTATCGCGAGCGGTTGAAATGCGCACCAGCCAGCGGCCAAAACTTTCCGATTTGAGAGAAAGTGGCAGCATCGAACAGGATGCGGACGTCGTCATGTTTCTGCACCGCCTGCCGGTTGAGGGTGAGGAAGAAGCGCCGGACGTTGCGGAAGTTGATCTTTTGATAGAAAAACACCGCAACGGCCCGACCGGCCGTGTCCCGCTTAACTTCCACATGCGGTATGTGACGTATAACGAAATGGACCACTTGCACGACGCCGAAGAGGCTCCCAGCAAAGATAAAGTTGCAGTCGGGTGAAAGCGGGTAGACACGGCCCAAAATTCAGTTACCATGAGAGGCCGTAACACATTATGCCAAGCGTCCTCCCTAAAGCAGTTCGTGATCTTACGTATGAATTGACCCGTCTGCCCGGCATTGGTCCGAAGAGCGCGCAGCGCCTGGCGATACATTTGCTGCGCCAGCCACAAGCGGCCGTGGGCCGGCTCGCACAGACCGTGGAAAATCTTCATGCCAGCGTTCACACCTGCTCCATTTGTTACAACCTGGCAGACGCAGAAACCTGCATTATCTGCCGGGATAAAACCCGCGACAGCAACGTTCTCTGTGTTGTTGAGGATACGCTTGATGTGGAATCAATTGAACGAACCGGATCGTATAATGGCCGTTATCATGTGCTGGGCGGCGTGCTCTCCCCCCTGGAAGGGATCGGTCCGGAACAACTGGCAATTTCTGAATTATTCGAGCGGCTGGAGAAGGAAAATATTCAGGAGCTTATTATCGCGCTTGATCACAACATGGAGAGCGAAGCCACCACTCGGCATATTCTGGTGGGGTTGAATATGAAGGGTCTGAAAGTGACACGTCTCGCCCGGGGCTTGCCCACCGGAGGAGACATTGAATTTGCTGATGCGATGACGCTCACAGCTGCTTTCCAGGGACGGAAGCAGTTGTCATGACTCTTGACCGGCTTTTGCCTTCGCCCCGCTACCAGCGGGACTGCGGACTTCGATGATGCGCCAAGTCAAAGGCTAGACTCACAAGTTTCAATAATAAATGCTTGCGAGGGCACTTTTACGAGTTACCGATTACCGGCTGCTGAAACTTGCAATTTCTACTTTCCAATTTCAATGTTCTTAATCTCCACTTCCGAGTATGCCTGCTTGTGTCCGAAATAGCGGCGGTAGCGCTTTTTAGCTTTCATTTTGACGCCCACAATCTTTTTATACCGGTCGTGTTTGATGATTTCCGCTGCAACAGCCGCGCCTTTCACCGTCGGCGTTCCCACTGAAATACTCTTGTCGGTAGCTGTCAGCAGCACTTCTTTAAACTTCAAAGCATCGCCGGCTTTGCCGCCGAGACTGTCCACCTTGATTTTAATACCCTCTTCGACAACATATTGTTTGCCGCCGGTTTTTATAACTGCTGCTTTCATATGAATATTGTACGATAATGCGGCAAGACTCTTTACCTGTCAAATGCGAGGGAGAACTTACAAACAAGGGTCCTGTCGCTTGCTTTCTCCCCACGGGTGCTCATGACATTGCGCTCCCGCGGTGGCCTTAAGCTCGCGCCACCCCTTTCTGTCTACGTGCATGGCAGGTAGCATGGCGGGACTGCCCGCCCTTTTCAGGAGCACTAAGCACACTCAAGCGACTGCGGCCGCAGGGGTGGGAGGCAGCCCGCCTACAGGACCCGCAGATCGTTACTGACTTGGCGTTACCGGACTACCGATCACAATGCCGTACTTCTTAGCGCCGCCTGCTTCAATTTCCAGCACTGCATCCACTGGGCGCGGCGGTTTATACTGCGGGAGTAATTCGGTTTTTGTTTTACCCGGCGGCGGTACCTGCTCCACCATGCCAATAACTGCCCCATCCGCAATCCAAATCATATCAAGCGGAATGACCATGCCTTTCATCCAAAAAGCCACCCTTTGCGGGGCCTCATAGCGGAACAGCATGCCGCTTGCTTCGGGAACAAAGGTACATCCGCCCAAGCCACGAATCCGCTCCGCCTGCGTGGCCGCCACGTGCACAGAAAATTTTGTTGAGCCAACTGTAATTTTTTCTTGATTAAAGTCGCGGCACGGCGTCTGACGCGAAATCACATATGCTCCAAGACCTGCCAGTACAAGTACCACAATCGCGCTGATGATTATTAATTCTCTGCTCATGACTTATCCACTTTGAACTTTAGCACACCCTGATCTATTAAAAAGGCAACTACAAACCCTAACACGACGACAGTTAAAATTCCAAGCTTCGCCGGAGTTGATGCCATGATACTGACAGCCGCTAAGACGGCCGTTAGAGCAGCGGCGGCCAAAGTGATGGACCGAGTTGAGACGCCGGTGCCCAGAAGCCGGTGATGCCAATGCGAGACGGTATCTCCATGCCAGGGACGCCGGCCCGACCATAAACGCCGCACGATGACATATAAAGCATCGAGCGCCGGCAGAGCTAACACGAGGGCTGTGGTGATAATCTTCCCGCCGCCGATCATCGCCACCAGCGCGACATATAATCCAATGAACCAGCTGCCGGTTGTACCAAGATATATCTGTGCCGGAGGAAAATTCCACAGCACAAATGCTAACAGAGCGGCCGCGCCGGTTAATGCCAGCACGAGCGTCTGCCGATCCTGCGTTGCGGGCAACAAGCTGACAGCAACCAGCGCCAGGAGAGCCATCAACACGACACTTCCCGCCAAACCGTCAACCCCGTCTAGCCAATTGATCGAATTCATAAAGAAGAGGAGCCATAATGCTGCCAAAACGCTTCCGGGAAAAAGCCACGTGCCAACCTCTAACCAATCAAGCTTCAATATGCCCCCAGCCCAGGGATTGCTCACAAAAGGTATCGTCCAGCCGCTTGTTACAAGAATTAAAACGATCACAAGCTGCCAAAGAAACTGCGTTTTAGGAGACAGCGACTGTATTTCATCGGCTCGGCCGACCAGCGCGACGACCACGGCTGCCGCACCCAGCCCAATTTTCAGGGCTATATCCTGGACAATAAAAAAAGCCACGAGCACGGTAACACCTAATAATATAATCCCCGCGTATTGCTTTATTTTCCTCACAGCCCCCTGCTCGCGAGCGTGGTAGGTTTTGAGCGCGCGCAGCTGGAGCAAAACATACGTGCTGCTAAAGACCATCATAAAGAGCAGCAGATGCCAGGATTCCAAGGGCGTAAAATCCAACATAGTCTTAAGATTAAACATCTTGCCGACGCGTCTTCTCCATCACGTTGAAATGCAAATCACGTCCGAGCATAAGCCTGGTTTCAGCATCAAGGGCCGGAAAAGCCGACAGCAAAGTAGCAACAATAGGCACCAATACCCACTGGACCAAGATGTACCAGTATCGCCAGCGGCTATACCGCCCGGGTCGCGCCGGCATCAGAAGCAACGCCAACGCCGCGGATACAATCAAGCCGCTCATCGCTATCGTCATTATAGTCCTCGTGACGAAGGGTAAGCTGTAGGAAAGCACGGTGGCGCTAAATTCCGGACCGCCGAAGAAAATAGGCAGCCAGCCCAGGCCAGCGACAATGATCGAAGCCGTTGCCCAAGAATAATGTCCCTCAAGGGTACGAAAGATGTATGTCCACTTTACCCGGACCGGAATGTTCTTATTTTTCATGAAGCCTTCAACCAAAAATGGGAAGTTCTCGATCCCCCAAGCCCAGCGCCGTTTTTGTTTATATTGATTCTTCAGCGTCTGCCACCAGGTGGGAGCCAGAGCCGCGTCCATCGATACCGTGATGTAGAGAGGGTGTGTGCGGTAGTGACCATCATACCGCAGCAAGGCTTGCCAAAAGATGCGGGAATCTTCGGAAATAATATCAGTTTGCCAGTAGCCTACGCCGCGCAATGCCTGCAGCGTCATAGAATGGCTGGAAAACGTAACCAGTCTTTCCGGGCGTGTTGATTCTATCATCTGCCAAAAGGTTGAACCCATAGCAATCACGCGGGAAAAAGACGGCGCGTCCCACAAATTATTGTTGTATACGGGGATCGGCTGGTAGCTCACGCGATAGCGCTGGGGGTGCGTAATAAATGTGTACGTGAGATATGAAAAATACTCCGGGGGTGCCACTGTGTCGCAATCAAAATTACTGACGAGGACTTGCTCGGGCAATATGTGGTAGGCTGCGAGTTTTTTTTCCACTTCCTGAATCGCCCAAGTAGCGTTGGCGCTCTTAACACGCTTCTCTCCCGGCAACCCATCAGGATGAAAAGTAGTCAAAAATGTCTTGAAGATCTGGCCAAATTCCTGGCGCAAAGCGGCCGCGCGCTCACGTGCTCCAGTTGCCCGTCCTTCAAAACCCACCACCACATGCATCCTGTCCTTGGGAAAATCAGAGGCTGCCAAAGCCCGTAACGATGTTCGTAAGACCATGAGGGATTCGTCGTAGGTGGGAAAGATTATTACGTGGTGTACGTTTTCCCAGTTGAAAATTTGCGCTTGACTGGACACCAGTATTTCTATTTCGCTCCGGTGGCGCTTAATGTTAGCCAGCCGTGAACCGCTAGCGTGCTTTGCCTGCTTCTGCAGACTTGCCCGGTACTGACGTATATCGCCCGAAACCCCCCGGCATCGCGTCAGCCAATCGATGCCGCGGTATGCCCGCAGCTGCCGGTATGCGTACAGCAGGTGGACTGTCATGTATGCAATTCTCACCAGGATGTAAACATCGTATGCGATAATAAATATGGAAATCCAAAAAGGCACGACAAACGCCAGCCCTGACAGAGCGATCAATGTGAGCCAAGAAAGAGCACCGGGGATGATCTGCCATAGCCGCTGCCGAACGTGCGATATATCAACCTCAAACTCAACACGCGGAATTCCTAAACGTTTAGTTTCCATAACAATATGTAGGCTGCTAACAATATACATTGGACAATAAAACCGCCGCTCAAAAGTATCCAGCTGGCGCGGCTGTTCAGCCGATACATCGGCCACGCTAATAAGCTATTGCCAATTAATAAGATGCTGCCAATTGCCGGCAGCGTTATAATCTCGCTACCCTGACCGATAAAGTCAATACCGATGCCGACGCTGTAATGAAGAATGGAAACCGGCGCTTCAATGGGAAACGTAAGCAGAACCATCAGCCACAGCACAACGTTGGCGACTACGCCCAGTCCAAAAAGTACAGGCCAAGGTCGGCGGAAACGGGCCAGCATGGCGTCAAATTATTAAAACACTAGGCGCCATGACCAGCCGCTAGTGCAATTCTTTGGCATATTCATTAGCCACGGCCATCACGCGGTCAACGTACCAGCTGTAATACTGCCAATTGGGTCCGGCAATATATCTGCCCACGGCTTCTCTGACATGGGTCGGATCGTTGGCACCGGCCCTGGCAAGCAATATTGATGTCCCCACAAAAGCGTGCGTCAGATCATACGGATTGACAGGTGACTTACCGGCCAGCTGCTCAATTTTCTCCTCAATTCCCTCCCAAGTGGCGGGCATGATCTGGGCCGGGCCCATGGCTCCTCCCCATCCCTCGCCGCTAGGAGGTCGGCGCGCTACTGGTGTCTTAAGCGGATCCAGTCCAAGCTTCTTGGTGATTCGTAAAAAAGCATCGCGGCTGTCCGGGTGCATGTCGTCAGGGAAAGCGCCTCCGCCAATGTTCGTGCCAACATTAGATTCCACTTTTAGCACAGCCAGCAGAATAGCCGGATCAACTCCAGTGCGAGAGCCGGCATACCTGGCCATATCCAGCGCGCTGGTGAGCGTCACCTCCACCCCTGCCTCTTTCAATGTGAATATCTGCTTGGCAATTTCCTGGCGGGCCTGCTGAGCGTCCTTCAGTAAATGCTCATAAGCGGCTTGCTCTGACTGCTTGGCGTTGAGAAATTTTTGCTGCTCGGATTTCTGCGTCGCAACTTCCGCCTGCTGAAGTGATAGCAGATTCTCAAGCTGATTTAGATCAAGGGCTTGTTGCTCCAACTCGGCCTCTTTTTGGTGCAAGGCTTCTACTTGTTCACGCATGTCGCGCACCAGCTGCAAGGTTTTATCCTGGATGGTCATGACAGCGGCCCGCTGCGCCAGTACCTCGCTCAAGCTTAAGGTGTCAAAAAATAAGCGGACCCACGAAGACTGTTCTTTCTCGTAGAGATCGCGCACGAGCAGGCGTAATTGTTCCCGTTTCATCTCCACATCTTGTTGCAACATGGCAATATCTTTTTCGGTCTGCCCCTGCTCTGCTCCAACCTGGCTGATTGTTAATTGTGTTTTTTCCAGCTCCAGTTCCGCTTTTTGCAATTGATAGCGCAACTGATCCAGTTTCTGCAAGATGACCTCGGCTGCAGCTGCCGTTGTATCACGCTTCTGTGCCAGCTCCTCAATGTGCTGATTAAGCCTCTGAATGGCTGCCTCTCGGTCAGAAATTTCCTGCTTAGCTTTGCCCTCTTGGTCAGTGGTTGTCGCCACCGGTGTCGGCGCGACTGTTTGGGCCAGAACCGGTAGAGCAACCAAAACCACAACCATTCCCCAGACCGTTATCACAGCCAGTCTGATACTTAATTCATAATTCATAATTTCTATCTTACTTCCCTATCCCCAATCCCTTGGCAAATTCTTCCCATTCGCTTGACTGGCCGGTAGTATCTGCATGGCGGTTCCAGGCTTCCTCGGGCTTTATGATATCCACGCCCCCGGCTTCACCAACATCAAGGAGATGACGATCATTAGTCACGAGAATATCAGCTCCTCCGCCCACAGCCGCCTGCAGAAACTTAATATCCTCTTCATCATCTATGGTAACAGCCACCACCCTCGGCTCAACCATTTCAGTGGCAGCTAAAAATTCAGATATTTTTCTCTTATAGGCCGGATCATCAATGAGACGACGGAGCATCTTTTGATATTCCCGATGAATAGCGCTCGTTGCGAGCACCGTAATTTCACCTGCCAACGCCGCGCCGATGAGGCGTGCTTGGGCGCTGTAATCATCCTGAAATCCATCAATCAGAACATTCGTATCAAAGACCATGCGCATAAGTCATATAATAACTTGTAACCAGTAATCTGTAATGGATAACGGGAAATAATACAACACCGGGGGCCTGGATCACACTCTGTGTTTTTGGGTGAGCCAGGCTGTAGCTAAAGCAGCCGCGTCGAACTGTGTATAACTTCTCTGCTATCTCTTTTTGTTTGTTGCTATAATGTTCGTATACATTGTCTGTTTCCGGTTCTAATTTCCAATTTCTACTTTCTAATTTCTAATGACCACCTGTGCCTTACAGCGATCTCACCAAAAAACAAAGCGAAACGCTGAATGTCATTCGGGAGTTTCTCGCCAATCATAACTATGCCCCCAGCTACCGTGAGGTTATGAGAGCTTTGGGCATTAAATCCCCGGCCACTGCCTACAATCATGTGCAGCAATTGAAGGAAAAGGGGTACATTCGCCTGCGCGATGGGCAGATGCGATCTGCTGAACTTACGGAAAAATCGAACGTATTTACGAAGGGTATTGAATTGCCCCTGGTCGGTTTGATTGCCGCCGGCAAGCCGATTGAAGCCATCGAGGGCAGAGAAGCAATGACGGTGCCGATTGAGTTGTTGCCTAATCTCAATTGCTATGTTCTTAAGGTCAGCGGAGATTCCATGATCGAAGACGGCATTCTTGATGGAGACTATGTCATAGTTGAACGGAACTTCTATCCAAATAACGGCGACACCGTTGTCGCGCTTCTTGACAATGACCATGCGACATTAAAAAGATACTACCGCGAGCTCGACCGCATCCGTTTGCAACCAGCCAATAAAAAAATGAAACCGATCTTTACAAAAACCCCGGTTATTCAGGGAATTGTCCGGGCGGTTCTTCGTCGCTACGACGAGGA
>CAYJWL010000003.1:27273-46556 GCA_964373855.1 uncultured Candidatus Saccharibacteria bacterium | reverse complement strand
ATCAGTCCGATGACTGCTATCCATGCAAAAAAAGTTGGTAAGTGTTTTTTCATGGCGTACTATTAATGCTTTTTGGTGTTCCGTGGTTGTTGCCTTCTATATCCCAATAGGTTGTGTCGTTGCAGATTGCCGCTGTGCACGTATGCCAATTGGTTGTCACGGTACCATCACCTGGAGGATCATTGCGTTCCATTGATCTTCTTTGTCCTCCAGTTAGTGAACCAGCGGGCCAACTACCGGTGGGGGTTTGGTCTATGACAGTATCCGATGCATCCTGAAGAGTTAGCTGCTCACCACTGTTATTTAGAGAAATACCAGATGCGACTTGATCAGCTGTAATACTATTGCTAATCGATGACGACGTAGTTGCAAATCGGCTAAGCAGCCAATAGCTGTTTGGTGAGATAGTGCCACTAAGCGCAATTGGTGTTCCTGCTCCAGAGCCCGCATTGATAATTTCCCAACCAGTTAAAACAATAGATTCACTTGTCATGTTGCGCAGTTCTATCCATTCGTCGTTACCATCCGCAGCGGCACCGGTCCACATTACTTCGTTAATCACTACATCCCCTAGTCTGACGCCAAAATCCTCCGCGGCGGAGAAGATGTTATTTGAACTAACGCCGCTGTCGGTATAGGCAGCTTGCGTGGCCGGAATTGTTATGGATGCTACTGCGAGGAGGACTGCCAGCCGGTGAACGATGCTATCAACAAACACCCGGTGTTTGCTGCGGCGCGGGGGCGGCAGCGGCGGCAGTTGCCAATATGCCGGCGCAGGCAGCGCCTCCGGCCGCAGCGCGCTCAAGGCCAAGCGGGGTGGCGGTGCGTTTGCTGCTGTGTATGGCAGCGTGGGCTCATCGATAATCCGCGGCCCTCTCCGAAGCCGCGGGATAGTTTTCTTGCGTGTTAGCTGCCACAGCTCGCGCGCGATTGCCTTAGCGTCGGCCAGTACGATAGCCAATCCCGGAACGATGACAAGCAGGACGAATCCAATTTTTGTTTTGGCAAAGGCAAGTACTTTGCCGATGTATGACACGGTGGCAATCGGCTGCCCGATTATTCTGTGTTCTGGTACCGGCTCCTGATCTGCCTCATTATTGGCATCCCCTTTCGTGACATAGAAAGTTTTGCCGTCACGAACTTGGATGTCAGTAATGCGGTGGGTGACGATCATGCTGTCATGCCCGGGTGGGTTATATGAAATGATATCGCCCGTTTGAAGCTGGCCGCTTACTTGCCGGACAACAGCTAAATCCCCGACATTCATTGTCGGAACCATGCTGCCGGAGCGGACAATCAAAGCTTGGGCACCAAAAATTGGCGCGGTGGCCACAAGCAAGGCGATAGCGCCAAGAAAGAGTGCGCCGGATAGTATCCACATTATTATTTCCGAAACTTTTTTCAGCACGGAAAGGCAAGTTTATGTATCAATCCCCCATATGTTGGCGATGAAGCAGAGGCTTCACCGCCAACGAAAGTGTTTGTGTTGTTACTGGCTGGCGTCCTGGTTGAGTGTAACTGTCCAATCGCTGTCAACACTGTCGCCCTGATAGTCATTATCTGCCGATTCGTCCAAGCAAACCTCGAGATTAATAGTGTGATCTGTATCAAGGTCTGTGAGCGCTAGATCATCAACGCCATTAGTTGCTAGGTCTTCAAGATCAGCAAATCCATTGACGTTGGAGTCAGGAACGACTATGGCTACGGCATCATATGTGAACGTCTCTAGCCGCAAGAGTGCATCCATATCGGGAGTAGCGTCCGGGGCTGCGTCTGTTACGGTATTAACGGCTGCAATTTCTACATGATCTCCGGCCACTGTTCCGGTATTTTTGACTCGCAGATCAGAAGGATCTGCGCATTCGCCCGGTCCTAATGCATCACCGCTGAATGTCGCGCCACCAAAACTCGCTGTTACATCATCCTGATCTGTTTCGGGAGAGTCGTCGGACAGCTTTAGGTCCAGCGTCCCTGCAGCGAAAACATTGTCTGTACTTGTCCCTTCATCGCTGAAAAAAGCAAACGTAGCACCGGCCAGCAAGGCGAGAGATGAGAAGAGAGAAACACCGCGGAGCAAAATCTTTTTATTCATGCATACTCACCTCCCTCCAACAAAAAAAGCGCAACTCGCATCAGTGCGCTGCTTTGTTACGTATCAATATGTCCATGTTCATAAAAAAATAGCGGGACTATAAACCAGTCCCCCTATTCCCTATCGAGATAATCATGCTGGTTTCAACTATCCGCCACCAGATAATTTTCATAGAGTTATGCACAGGACGAACTCGTACTTGCTGATACTCTAAGAAGTTGATTAGAAGTTGTTGTACATGTACTTTTACCAGAAGGAGCGGATGTCATGACAGCCAAACTGTCGTTGGCAGAGGCCATTCGAAAGAGTCCCTATTTTGCTCAATGGCTCGATGACGGGCGTGGTGCTAACGTGTTGCGCACCGAGCAGACGTGTCCCAGGTGCGGCGACGTCGTGGTATGCGGATATGCGGAAAGGGGAGTGTCTGATTCCTACCACACCTTCGCCCATGCCTGTCTCAATCCTGTGTGCGATTGGTTTGAAGACTGCGAGGTATATGAAGGCAATCGGGGCGGCGGGGGCACTTTAGGCGGGACAGTCTGCTGCGGTTTGTGCGGGCGCGATAATGCCGTTGACTATCTCCGTCCCGGCTAAACCTATTGTATCGGGTGTGCCAACCTCGGCCTTGCCGGGGTTTTTTAACATCGCGCAACGAGATAACCCCTCGTGTGGCGGCACGAGGGGTGGGTAGGGGCGGCACAGTCTTATGGCATTGCTTTCAGAAACTCTTTTACATTCACGGGGCCTTTGTCTTCGAACGTGTTGGCGGCAGGACCGGTGAGGTAAAAGCGCACCACCTTGGCTTGAGCCTCATTGAATTCCATGTCAGGAATTACCTTTTTGGTAGCGTTCTCTTCAAACTCTGCCGGCGTCATTCGCAGAAGACGACTGACCTGGATCAGGCAAATGTCGAGATAGTCATTGTCGGGCGAGAGGCGGTAGCATGGCGCATCTAACCACACGTGCCATCCGTTTGGGTCATCATCCCCGGCTGGATTGATGTACATGTCGACGGTGCGTATCAAAGCGTTTTTGACATCAAAGATCACAAATCCGCGGAAATCCCACGGGACACCGTGAAAGTCGTCGTAGACCGGGCGCTCTTGATACAGCGGGTAGTACCGGGTGCCATCGGCATCAATGTGAGGACATTCACCAATCTGTTGGTTGGCTGGGACGAGCATGAGCCGCTTGAAGTCCTCTGGCTCACCGGGCTGGTAGGCGTAGATGCCGCGATAGGTGACGAAGTACGTTACGTTTCCAGACTCAAACCAGTCATGTAAGTGGTTGTGGTAAAACCAGATCTTTTTGTTCGGCGTCTTGATAACATTCGCTGGTGCTGCCTCGGCAGCGACAAATTCGTCTTGAGCTACCCCGGTTAAGGTTTTGATATTGAAGCGAGACAGATCAGGAGGCTGCGGTTCTGGCGTGAGCAGGGCCGCGGCAACAATGGCCGGCAGGAGAATACGATGCATGGTATCCGCTCCTTTCCTTGTGAGGGAACAACGTGAGCGCGAGACCACACTCGCCGCTCATTTCATCCTGGTGGACGAGCTGGTTGGTGTCAATGCGCGGCGGATATTAGTGTCTTGCCAGATCAGGTTTGTTTTCGCCCAATGCCTTTGTGCCTACAAATACCAAGCTAAGGAAAATAACGACGATGGTTGCCAGCCGGGCGCCTAAGCCATCGCTGGTTGCTTGATTCGAGACGCAGCCTTTTTCGTTACGCGTCTTTTCTGCCGAATTTTCTTAGGTAGGCGTAGTGTTGCAAGCGGGCGGGTAATTGATTCAGGTGTGATGCCAGCCTTCCAACAGGTGAGTACACCGAGGGCCTCCTTATAATTTTTAACCTCTATGTATTGGCCAGCTTGCCATGGCAGCGAACGCACCAGAAGAGTTTGATCTTCGGCGTAGATTTGATCAGCAACGGCAATCACTCGAATGCCTTGATGAAGAGCAGCATAAATAGGAAGTCCAAAGCATCCGCGAGGTATAACAATGGCATTAACATTGGCGGCCGAAAAGGCTCCGCACTGTTGCGGATCAGGAACAGCAGCTGGTGAGCGCTGTAATCCCTTGAGCACACATTGAAGGAACGAGAATGAGATCATCTCAGCGGCGACGCGCGCATCAACGATCCCGTAGTCCAGCTCCTCCACTTCATGAGATTCCATCATGGGTGCGTGTGCAACAGGGAGGCTTGTTTCTGCAGCAATGGCGTGAGTCAGGAGTGCTTCAATGCCACCCCAAGGATTAACAGATTCCCCTTTAGTTTGTTCAAGATAATAGTCTCGTGCTGCCGGATCCATGATGATGGGTGAGGTAATTGCCACCGCATCAAATTTCCCAGCGCGCTTCTTAAGTTCGCGGAAGACATTTTCTATTCCAGTAATTTCTCCTGAGGCCCGGCCGGACGGTGACCAAGTAGCTTTCATTTCAAGAGGAACAATGGCGATATCGGTGCAGTTGAAACCGTAGGTGGCGCGGGCAGCATTGATAGTATTCACTGCGGCCTCAATATATCTTTCGTCATGGTTACCGATCAGCGCGAGTACTCGGTTGCCTCTTCGTTTCATGAGACCAATAGTACCCATGAGGAAAGCTGATAGAATGCTACCCTCAATATAGAAGGAATTATTCGGCATCTCGTTGACATCTGAAGCATTGACGACGTTCGGGTGAGTGAAGACATGGTCCGCAATTGCGGCAATAGCGCGGAGTACGGGCGTGGCGTCGCCCGCGTGCCCTCCTTGGGCGGCGCCAACGCCGGTTGGCACGATGTAAGCGACATTGAACTGTTCCTGATCTTCTGCTTGTCGTAATTGAAAGGCAAAAGGCGTTCGGTTTACAAGGGGCCTATCTACAAGGCCGATTTCTGAACTGTGGGCTCCAAAGATACACCGAACTGCTGATTCTTCCGGTGCAAGCTGGGCCAGCGCTTGATTGTGCAGTTGATGAGGCGCGAGGCTCCAGTCTAGCTTAAGCTCTCTCTCGTACGCGTGCGACATATGTTCGCTCGATGAGCTGGCTGTCTACCTGCTCTGCCTTAAAATACTGCTTAATGAAATCTTCAACTATCTTTTGTTCAAACGGCTTACACGAGAATATGTTAAAGAAAATAACCTTGAGTTTAGTGAGCGCATGTATGACAATATTGCTTGTCTCGATAAATTGAAATACAGAAACTCCTTTTAAATGCGGTTCGTCGGATGCGCCGCCGTTTATCTCATCCCAGAAATATGGTTCGAGCGCTCGATTCATATCAATCTTTTCACACAACTCCTTGA
Source organism: uncultured Candidatus Saccharibacteria bacterium (assembly GCA_964373855.1). Lineage (GTDB taxonomy): Bacteria > Patescibacteriota > Andersenbacteria > UBA10190 > UBA10190 > CAYJWL01. Next base: position 41,177 of record CAYJWL010000003.1, on the reverse strand, counting down.
TGAATCCAGCTAATTTTTCTCTCGTCATTACGGAAGGATCGCAACCGCTAGCGTTGACGATGAGTTCGACACCATAGGGATCTTGTTTTGTTTTCGTAGATTTCACAATTTTATAACATTCTAAAAAATTTTGCCAGATCTTCTCTATCGCAAAATAATTTCTTATATTATATCTTATTTTTTCCAGCAGTGCGAGCGCTGCGGCTGATATGCTTCAGTAATTTTTGAAACTCAAGATTTTTTATCGTCCGCTAGCGCTTTGGTTCCAACGAATGTCAGGATGATGAAAATAACGACGATGGTTGCCAGCCGGCCAATGCCCGGAGCCAGTGTCCAGATATGAATGGCGGCGATGAAGAATGAAGCAATGCCCCCAAGCATAAGTCCGGGCGCCACTGGCTTAAGCCGGGCCACCAAGAGGCTGGCGGCCACTGCGACTCCTCCGCCGAGCGCGAAGACAAACAAGGAGGCCTGACGGTTTTTCTCGGACTGAATTTCACGCGTGCGCTCGAAGGCCAGCGGGCCTTGGCAGAACTCTTGCTTCACTTTTTCTACGACGGATGGCTCCAGCGGTTGCGGTTGGGCGAATCGGGATGTGGTACTTATCGTCCACGTGCCGCCGGCAGCTTCACAGGTTTCTTTCGTGCTGATATCTGGGTAGGCGGCGGTAACCGGCCCGGGCGGGGGAGAAATTTGCACGGCAATGCTGCGCAGCATCAGCACAAAAAGCAGCGCCAGCGCAATCGCGAATGTGCCGTTGATAAATCCTTTAGCGCCGCGGCGAGCAATTTCTTTGGCGGAAGCGGTCATAGGTTGATCATAGCAGGATCGGTGGGATGAAGAAAGCTACTGAACATTATGGCTTCTGTATTCATTTCCCATTAAAGCTTTACTCGCTGGGGCGATGAGCTGTGCAACTACTCAATAAAAAACTCTGGCGCGAAATGGCCAGAGGGAAAGTGCCTGTGAGTTTTGTCATAGAGGCTTCTACGAACCTGCCGTCACAATGACCCGGCGGGCTAGTTCGAAGATGCGCTCGGCCAGCACATCAACGACCAGAAGGTACGTAGCAGGGGCGGGCTCGCGATCCATGGTGCTCTCAACAGTCGAGTCCAGCCAATAGTACACTTCGGCTCGGACAAGGGGCTGAATCTCGTTGTCTGCCCTGAAGACCTCGATGACGGTCCACCGGGTCTGGGGATCGTGGCGTTTCAAGATCCGGAGGCAATCCATGGGAAGGCCATCATATGCAGCCACCGCCTCCTCACAAATTTTGGTCAGCTGCTCTTCCGTGAGATTTCCTTTGATGGCGGCAACATACGGTTTTGAATCGGCAACATTACACATAGCAATTCCTCCACAACGTTCGAATAACGCAGCTGGATGCGCTGCCGGTTTGTAAAATGGCACAACATGTAAAAGAGCATCAGTTCAGGCCACCAACCATGGTAGCAATTCCTCTTGATTTGTCAAAGGAATTATGGTGTAGGATAGGATCATACAATTGGCCAAAAACGCGCGTATACAGGCAGTAACCTGATCCGGGACAACATGGTGACCTGTGGAAAAATCCGAGGGATTGATTAGGAGTATAATAGTCTCATGGATATTAAACCCCGAATGGTTGCTGGATTGACCGCGGCTATCCTGCTCACCCTGCCAGCACTGGTATTTGGCCATGATGATGGCGAGCAGCCGAAAGGCATGGGTCTGGGACGGCCAGCGGAACGGGGTACGCCGCAGGCCATTGAAGAGAAACTTGAGCTCAAGAGAGAGGAGAAGCAAAACCAACCGGAAAGGCAGGCGGTAGGCCAGCCACGATCTTGTCAGGCACATGAACGCAATATTCAGAGACGATCAGCCCACTTGGCGCGCCTGGCTGACAACATGCTCCAGGTGTTTGCCAGAATTGCGGAGAGAGTGGCCGCCTTTTACACCACGGTGCTGGTACCGGGCGGACAGACACTGGCTAATTACGATGCGCTGCTGTCTGACATTGCCGCCAAGAAAGCACTGGTTGAAGCTGCCATTACCACGGCGCAGGATGCGGCCGCCTCATTTACCTGCGAAGTTGAAGATCCTAAAGCTGTGCTGCGGCAGTTTAGACAAGACATGCGGGGTGTTAAACGCGCGCTCCATGATTATCGTAAGTCCGTGCGCAATCTGATCGTGGCGGTGCGCTCGCTGGCTGGTAAGACGCCGTCAGCCACGCCGACGCCAACAGCCAGCCCCAGTCCTTCACCCACATAATTGCGATGTTCTAATTATGCCAAATCTTACCTTACACCCGGCCAACAAGAACCTTTGGATCGTACTCTTTACCGTAGTTATGATCGTAGTTGTTATTGTGCTGGTCATGATGCGCTATCAAACAGCTTTAGCACCGGGAGACGAAGATCTCATCCCGGTGATATCATCGCCGGAAGATGCCGCGCCGGTTGTGGGATCTGTTCCGGCCGTTGAGTTTAATAAACAAGTTACCAGCGCGGGCGATCTGGACAGTTCATTGTCTGACCTGGAATCAGTTAATATAGATTACCTTGACGCCGCACTTATTCAGAACGACGCCGACGCTGCCCAATTTTAAAAGAAAGGCCGCGAATTGATTCGCGGCTGGTGTTTCAAAGCTGGTTGAGGTATGCCCAGATGGATTGAAAGAGAACAGGATCAGGCCCTTGCTCACACAACGTATTCAAGGCCAAGCTGTCGCGGGAATGTCGATTGAGTGTGTAGAAGCCACCGTGTGCTCCGGTCCAGTGGATAAACAACTGCTTGACTTCGTCAGTGGAGCGAGCAAGCTGCCGGTAGATCTCGCTTTCCCCGAACGGAACATGCTCGGTGCCGGTGCAGTTGCGGAAATTGCGGATCAGCGTGCAGTAACTCTTATACGGATTTTTCCGTGTCTGCCCCCCACGCTCTTTCTTTGCACGGACTTCTTGCAAAGGTGACCGGCTATTGCCGGCTACCTCGCTGTATTGGGGCCAGAATTGTGCTTCCAGTTCACGCTGGCGGGCCAGGTTGCGGGCAGTCGGCGGGGTGATAGCTTGCTTTTTGCGATTGAACGGCCACATGGAGAGTCCTCCCCGGTTGGTTGCCATAATTTTTCAAAAAACAGCGGTACTTTCTTTTTAACTGTTTTTTAGCCGAGTGTCAATCCTGCTTCGGAGTACACTAAGTTCAAAGAAGGTGCACCCCTAGCTATGAATGAAATACTGGTTCAGAGCATTGAAGCAGCGGACAAACCTGCCGGAAGCCTTGAAGCCTTCGGGCAGGAGGTGCTTGGCATTGCTGATCTGCGGGCCATGCATCAGCGGATTAGCCGTGCCATCCACGATCCCGGTAAGGATTTTCGCTTGCGGGATTTTACTTCGCGTGCCGAAGACGGCCATGAGCAAGTATTGGCCATTTCCTACCTGGTTGTGCCGACGGCCGGGCGAAATCTGCGCGAGGCGGGAGGAAGGGGCAGCTCATGCTACGCGAGGATGTTCTTGCCGGCCGAGACAGCCAGAAAAATATATCAGCATATTCAAAACGATCCAAAACGTATGCGTTACCTGCTCGGCGCATTCGAAAAAGAGATCGGCGGATATATACAAGCTCAAGATCCAAATGAAGCAAATCTTCAATGGTTAGACACTCTTAACTTTCCGACAAGCGAAGCGCGCGTCCTGATTCTGCCCGAGGAAAATAAGAAAACGGCCTATATTCATGAAGAGCGTGGGCCGCGGGTGAATGATGAGTATGTCAAAATTGTTCAGTATTAGAATGGATAGGAGAAGTTTGTCTTGTGTTCATTAATCCAGCGCAGATGATCGTCAGCATTGCATTTTCCGGTCATATCTGCTTTACAATGTCCTGAAGTGTTCTTTTGCCCCTTGCCAAGGAAAGAGGAGATGAATCATGCCCGGTACCTTATGGGCTTCGTGGGAAATTGTGAGATTGAAGTCATCGTTGGCGCAGGGATTAGCGGCCAGTGAAATGTTGATCGGCACCAGAACGGCGAAGGCCATTCAAGCCAAGGTGAAGCAGCTAAAACTTGCGGGAGATGGTGTGAGCAGGCGCCCGTGGCCGGCCTCTGATGAAGCTCGGCTCCATGAACTTATTGGTGAAGGTCTGCGCCCGGCCGAAATTTTCCGGGGCGGCTATTTGCCTGGATACAGCCGCACAGCACTATGCAATAAGGCCAGCCGACTTGGACTGGTTGACCCGGAGCGCGCCCGACGCGTGCGCTGCGCCACCCGGTTAACAGAGGAGCAAGTGCTTGATCTCCATTTGTTCCTTAACCAGCATTACTTGCGCTGCACGCCGGAGCAGATAGCGCTCATGTGGAATAACAGCCATTCGCTGAAAGTAAGCAGGCGTCAGGTCATCTATCATCTCGAAAAAATTGGCCTGAAGCTGCCGAAGTATCTGGTGATGCGCATGGAGTTTTCCCGCGCCAAACGGAAGCACCGGTCTCTCAATCAGTTAAGAAGTCAGAATCTCCGCTGGAAGCGATACCGGCAGGCACTCAAAACGAATCTGCAGAAATTAGCCGAGGCTGTGCTTCGCCGCCCGAAAGGAAGGCACAGGGGGCTGGAGCAGCGCATGTGCGCCGGCTGTCGGGTACGTTGGCCGGCCGCCGAGCCATTTTTTCCGGTTGTCGGCAGAAAATTAACCCGCGCTGGCCGGCGGGAATACATCGGCCATCTCTGCCGACTTTGCCGGAACGAGCAGCGCCGCCGAAAGCACAGAGTTCGCAAAAACCCCTCCGCCTCTTGAAAGAGAGGCGGTTTTTTCATTTTCCAAGGGCAATGCGACAGTGGGCGTTACCTTGAAAAGTTTGTGCTACGATGGGCCGTATAAGTATGTCTTCAACACAGCCAATAGTTCACCTTATTACAGGCAAAGCAACTGCCCAGCAACTCAATGAGATGGCTGCCTATTACAATGGGCATATAAAGGTAGCGGTTGATATTGAACAGGGTATCCTGGCGGGTGGTGGGCAGTGGCATGCAGATTGTGAAAAGACGTTGATAGAGCGAGGGAGTAAACAGGAAAATATCTGGGGCGGGGGATATCTTGTATCGAGCAAAACAGTTGATTATTATGCCCTCATTAACATCCGGCCCAAGCAAGATAATCCAGATCAAGACATTCTCTCCCTAGAGATTCGTGCCAAGTTGGAATCGGTTGTTCATGATCGTCTTGAATGATGACGGAAAAAGATATCATACAAGCGATTAGTATCAACATGCTGCGCATGGCGCAGTGGTATTACAAGGATCCACAAAGCAGCCAAGCAATCTGCGAGCGCTATCTTGAGCAATCGCGAGAGCTAAGCAAGAAAGTCACCGCGCCATCAGCCCAGCCTGCGCTCGATCGGCTTCGTGACATTGATTTTTCTTCCGCCGAACCGCACCAGCGAACAGCCGAACGCTGTCTGACGGTCGGTGTGTTACTGCAGCACACGAAATGAAAAACTTCCGTGAGGGAGATTCACAGAAGTAGGGGCAAGATAAAGATACTTGGTACTTTGAGCTCTCCGGAGGTACTTTAAGCTCTCTCCGCTACCATGCAGCAGCACATGCCGACCAATCTCTCTGTCCTCCTAAGGAAAAAATCCATTACTGCCTCTGCGCCCGTACGGATAGACTGTGGAGGCAGCATGGATCACCGGTTGGTGAGCTTAATGCTTGCCGGGGAAAGCCCCCGCACAGTCAATATAGCGCTAAACTTGAGAACCGAGGTGCAACTGCGCTCATATATTCCCAACAAAATAAAAATAATTTCTCCGCCCCTAGGGACTCTCGTGTTCACTTGGCCTCACTTCGCTTATTCTTCAACTCCTGGCCTCGTGCTGGCAATTATCTCGCACTTCTGTATCGCCGGGATTGAAATACAGATAAAATCGGCCTCGCCGGCCATATCGGGCCTAGGAGGATCAGGAAGTCTTGCGGTGTCACTAATCGCCGGGATTTCAAAAGCCCTCGAACTCCTTGGGACAAAAAACTCGCGCAAACTCTCAAAGAGTGGAATGGTCTGGCTAGGACACCATCTAGAGGACGCCTTATACCACGGCACTGGGTTGCAGGACCAAGCTGCAGCTGCCTATGGAGGAGTAAACCTATGGTATTGGGATTATGGCGCAGGGAAAAATAAACTTTTCAGGAAGGCATTGAAAGTCGCTCCCTCTCTAGAGAACCACATTGCTCTTGGGTATACCGGAAGGTCCCACCCAACCCGCGGAGGCAGCAGAGTTCTGAACACACTGAGAGAAAAAGGGGAAAGGCATGTTTTTGTTGAAATGATTAAGAACGCCGGAACGTTTGCACGGGCTATTGAGCGCGGCAAATTCCGAGCTGCCGGCCGATGTCTTCATCGGGAAGGAATACTCCGAGAAAAACTCGTCGGGCCCTATGCCCCCACCGCTCGGAAACTCTTTGAAGCCGCGAATGCTCTACACTGCGGCGCTAAAATCCCGGGCCGCGGAGGGTGTGCGTGGGCAATTGGCGAAAAGAAAGATATTGAAAAACTTAAGCAAGTTTGGGCTGATATTTTGAGCCACGTTCCGCACGCCAAACTCCTGCCGGTTGAAATTGATTATCGAGGCCTTATTGTAACCTACTAACGTAAGCTACGAATACTATTACTGCCAAGTGCGGGATATGAATACGGTTCAATGGCTGCGGCAATGGAGATGGGTGACTGGTGGTGGGCTGATTGTTGCCGGCATCGTTGTAGCCGCGTTGTATGTAGCGGCGCCGGGGGATTGGCCGGCGGGGGAGATAGTTGGCGTTGATACATGGAAATTTCACAAGCCGTTTGCGGGATCGGCAGTAATCAGCCAGAAATTTACGGCGGATTCGGAACCGCTATCGCGCATTGATATTCTCATTGTCGATTTTGCGAAGAAATCAAACCGCTCCCCCATCGACTTCCAATTGTTTGCGGAAGGCGAATCCGAGCCGCTGCGCACCGCACAGGCGGACGGGCGCCACGTGCGGGATGATTACTACCTGCCCTTTTCTTTCGAAGCTGTTGAATATGCCGCCGGCCGCGCGTTTGTCTTCAGTATCTCCTCACCGCAGGCGGAACTTTCGGGGCCCTATGCGGTTCGCCTGACAGAATCCAGGCAGGATATTGCCTTCCGGTATTACCGGCAAACAACCAATGGATATCTCCTTTACCGCTGGGCGCTTGACCACAAGCAGCCGCTGATAGCGCTGGCGGCTGTCACCATCCTTGCCGGGCTGGCGATATGGCTGATCCCGCGCGCGGCCAAGGGAAAGAGAATCTATGTTCGCGTTCTGCTGGCGGCGGTTCTCATTGTTGCCATACTGTTCCAGTGGCAGATTGCCAGGCTCTTGCAGGGCGACCCGGGCGGGGACGCATATTATTATGTGAACGCCGCCGAGCAGATTACGCAGGGCATAAATCCCCTGTCGGTGAAAAGCTTCCGGCTGCCGGGCTATCCCCTGCTGCTTGTGCCGGCCATCTCGCCTGATATTCCTGATATTCTCTGGGGCCGTCTGGTGGGTATGGCGGCAACCGTAGGCATCATTGGCTCGCTGGTGATGCTGGCTGAGAGCCTCCGCTTCCGGCGATATGTAGGCATAGCTGCGGCAGTCTTACTCTTTTTTAATGCTGATTTTGTTGTCACAAGCGTGCGCCCGCGGCCATATGTTGTGTTTACCTTTTTATTGCTGCTAAGCACTGCCCTGTTTTTCCGCGTGCGCACAATGCGGGGCGCTTTTTTCTGGGGGGTACTGTTAGGAATTGCTGGCATGACAAGGCAGGAGATGTATGTGCCGGCGGCTATTCTCGGCATTGCCTTTTTTATCTCCCTGCTCTACCAGCGCCGGCCACGGGGCGAAGTTATCCGGCGGACACTGGCTGCTGCACTGCCGCTGTTTGTCATTATTTCCCCCTACTTCTATTACAACTACAAGCATTTGGGCAATCCGTTTGCCAGTTCTTACTTTGATCATCCGGAAGTGCAGGTGCCGGCAAGCCTGAATAGTTTTATCACGAATAACCTGAAGAATGCACGGGAGGTGCTCACTTCCGTTTGGCTGCCCAGCTCGAGCAAAGGCATGCGGGAGGGAGCGGGCAGGCAGTTTGCCGGTATATTCGCAGTGTTTTTGCTAATATACCTTGCCCAGCGCCAGGCCGCAGTGCGGCAGAGGATTGTCTCACTGTTCGGGCGCTGGAGTAGCGGGACGGCATTGGCGGGCATTGTTGCCGCGGCTATCGCCGTTATTATTTTCCGCTGGCTGTTCCGGGGCGGGGAGAGCTGGGGACAGGAGCTTAATATGATTGCCGTATCTGCCATGATTATTGGCGCAGTTGATATCGTCCGGGTTGGCCGCTGGCGGGGTGTGGTTGTACTGGCCGTGCTGGTCTCGCAGCTCCTGATCGCCACGGTGTGGCAACCGGCGCCCAAGCATTACCAGCAGTCGTATCCCCTGCTGGCGCTGGCGATGGCGGCGGCGCTGACAGCTGCATCAGGCCTGCCGAACACAAGGCAGCAGAGGGCCCCGGCGAAGTCCTGGAAATATTCTCTCTTAGCTTCCCCGCTTGTTCTCGGGCTGGCGCTGTTCGGGGCGCCGTCGATTATGACGATAGATAATCTGGTGGACGAGCTGAACTATTCCGCGGCGCCGTACTATGTAACAATTGCGGCCGCCGAAGAGCTGCAACAATATGAGGGCAAGGCTCTCGCCGAGGTGCAGTATGAAGATAATAACGCCTTCCGGTTTCATTCTTACCTGCAGTATCCCTTCGAGAAATATGAAGGGGATCCGCTGCCGCTCCCCGAGCAGCTGAAGATGTTGTGTGAGAAAGACATTAGATATCTGGTTGATAACAATGGGCTTGATTTCATTACGCTGCACAAGAATCCCATCTATGCCGGACATTTCCGCTTCTTGTTTGAAAAGAAAGCGTTGAGCCGGAACAATTACCCCTTTCAGGTCATTGTGTGGGAGTTTGCAGGGGAGAAAGCGTGCAGCTCGTGAAGGCGTACTTGAAGAGCGGGGTTTTTTCTGGTATCCATGGGATAATTGCTCTTTAGCCGCGACTTTATTAACAGGGAGAAACTGTGGTGACGTCAGAAGCAGATATTCGCATTCACGTTCCCAAGACGATTGGCGAACACAAACCGCCCTTTACGGTGGCCCAGATTCTGCAGTACGGCGGTGTTGGCTTCAGTAAGAAGCGGGTGGTGATGGTGAATGGCCAACTGGCATCAGAAGACACCGAAGTCAAAGCTGGAAACATTGTTGAAGTGATACGGTCGGGTTCCTCTCTGAGCAAACTCACCGTCAAGCATCTTTCAAAAAAGATTGGTCAGAGGAAGCCCTCCTAGCTTCACCCCCCGCCGATGGCAGGGGTTTTTAATAGGCCCAGCAACGGCCGTGAGCAGGCGTGGCGGTCTCAAAAGCCATCGCCTGTTTGAACATCCAGTTGGTGGATGAAGACTTTCGCCTATAGCAGACATCTAAAGTATTGATGGATCAGCGCCGGCAGAGTTGAAAAAACCGCGCGGTCGCGGTTGGCACATGATCTGTTGTCAGAACTCATGTAAAAAAGAGCAGATAGAACCCGATGATGCAGGTTACGATGCCGGCTGCAAAGAAAGCTAATACTTTTATTTGCAGAATCGTCAGGCACTTGGCGCATTGATCGTAGCCTCGCACCGGGTTGTCGTAACAAGCCATACAGCGGAGCGTCACTGGCTCATCTTCCATTTCAGGGTCAAAGGCCTCGTAGGAACCCTTACCTTTGCACACCCGGCAAGGTGTGAGTTCTCGGCCGCATCGTGGGCAGTTCATTTTTCCTCCCATTGGTTGTGATGCTCCTTCTCTACCACAATACTTTCACCACCAACTTTTTCGCGTCAGGATCAAACGATATCAACCGCCAAGTTGGTGGCTTATTGGCCAAGAAGATATCGTGGTTTGCCGCTTGCCAGGCGCTCCAGGCATATTGGTTAAGTGTTGCCTTCTCTAGTACGACGTTTCGGCCAAACAGCTCAAAAAACTCAACTTCCAGATCGCCTTCCCATAGCGTATTCAATACGTCCATGTTGCTGCGCTTCTGCTTGCGTTTGAACGGCCACCACATGGGTGTATCTCGCTTGTTTTGGGGAAAGAACAGAATTGTGTATTCACACTAGTATATGCTACCGGCGAGCGCCATCGCCCGCAGGCAGCTTTCCCTGCCTCGTCGAATAAAATCCCCAAGGCTACAGGAGGAATAGACCTGGGGAATCTGGGGGGGTAGACCGCCTTGGAGCAAAGAGGACAGGCCACTTGGTTTGTGCTGGGAACGCTCAAGACTCGATGCAAAAATCCGTTGCTAGCGGCAACGATCATTGAAAATGAACGAGTGAGCAGATGTGCTCAACGCCAAAGGTAGGTGATAGATCTTGCGCTGTCAAAGGAATTATGGTGTAAGATATAATCATACTAATGTGAAGAAAGCTGACAGATCCCGCCTTATCCACATTATATGAAAGCAATTGGCTGTGGATAATCGTCTATTTACTCATAAAAAAAGCCGCGATAGCTCGCGGCGGTACGCTTTGGCTTTAGGCAGGTGCGTTGGACTGCGATCGAGGCTGCTTGAGGTAATCTTCGATGGCAGAAAATAGTGCCGGGTCGGGTCCGATCACCGATAGTAGATACAAGCCCATCGCCCCGGGATCGTATCGTGCCTTGCTCAAACACACTCTGAACGGCGCTTTCATCCAGCGCATGTATCGCTGACGTACGGCGGAAGTTGATTGCTCCAGTCGGTTGTGGAAGATGTGTTCTGCAACCGGTACAAGCTCGATGCCTGATACGGCGCGGAACTGCTGTATCAATGAAAGGTAAAAATCATAGGGACGCATGGCTGCTGGCTTTCCTTTCTTATCAGCCTGCCTGATGATAAGGGCATAGTCAGATCAGAATTGATTGGGTGAGGTGCAGTCACGTTTTTTAAGGCCCTTGCCTAACGGAATTTGTTTGTCGTGGTGAAACGGCCACAGGTGTTTCCCTCCGGCCGGTTGTTAAAAAACAATCCGTTCCTTCTCTATAGGCTTCCAAACGCTGGATGTCAACGCGAACAGCAAAGAAAAAACCCTCCTAGGCGAAGGGCGTTAGGGGTCGGGCAAGTGACTAAAGTTATCAGAAGGGTCAGAGGGCAGAGAGTCACTCGTCTGGATTGGGCCGTTATCTCGTTTGGTCCCGACTCGGCGTAATGTTGAAAAAACCTTGACCATGACTGCGCCGACGATGACTGTCCCGACTACCCAGCCGGCAATTCTGCAGACAAGCCACGGCTTTGGCGACCAGGTTGCCGCTGGGACGTTGGCTCCGAAGAACTGTTCGGCGATGACAAACGGTATTGAAATGAGCCCGACGCAGATGAAGACTGCTACAGACAGTCCGACCATAAAGGCCAAAGCCATCATGCTTAAGGCAAACAGGCTGAAAAATAAATCAGCCTTAGTTGTCATCTTGGTCTTATCCATTGTATTCCCCTGTGTAAAGAGCCGCTCACACTAGTTTTCAATCTTCGACCCGGTTCAGATTGACCTTGAGCCTGTCGAATGGGTCAATCTTCAACCCGGTTCAGATTGACCTTGAGCCTGTCGAATGGGTCAAAACAACAATCGGTACCCTTCTCTGTAGAGGATTTAGGGCTGGGTGTCAACACTTGCCAATGAAAAAACCTGGATACTTAAGCGCCGAATGGATACGGCGGTAAGGCACCCGAGGCATCTATAATATTATATTAATCGCATTGCGTATGAAGAAAACATCCAACAACTACGCCTTTATTGATAGCCAGAATCTCAATATGGGTATTAAAAATCTGGGCTGGGAGCTCGACTCTCGTAGATTTCGCGTCTACCTCCAGGAGAAATATGGTGTCACAAAGGCCTTGCTGTTTATCGGGTATGTTGCCAGTAATCAAAACCTCTACCGTGCGCTGCAGGAGTACGGCTACGTGTTGGTCTTTAAGCCGGTGGTGCCTGATCGCCACGGCAAGCCGAGGGGCAATGTAGATGCCGACTTAGTGCTCCACGCCATGTTGCAGTATCAGTATTATGATAAAGCCGTGATTGTTTCCAGTGACGGCGATTTCGCTGGATTAGTTGACCATCTCTAATAAAGAAAACAAACTAGAAGCTGTGTTGAGTTCACACATTGCTACCTGCTCGATTTTACTCAAGCGGGCGGCGCGGGAGCGGGTCTTTTTTATGGATACGCTCCGGGGCAGGTTGGAATATTGGAAATAATAAAGAGGGAGCACCGCAGGAGGACGAAACCTCAAGAAGTACTCCCTCGTCTGAATACGCTACCTAGTATAGCGTTGACTGATGGATTGTCAAACGTTTATGGCTCCGTCCAAATAAGTGTGGTGCAAAACCTAAAGGGAAATAAAGGGGTCAAGTACAATTACTGTGGGCGCTAGGTATTTTCGTCGTATGGAGATTTTATTCCTGACGGATTGGCTTAGATATCGTATATGTTTGTGACACGAGGGGGGACCCTCCTTCGCCCAGCCCTTCTATGAGAAGAGTTGAGCTTCGGCGGGCGAGGCACGGACAAGGTTTTTAGCCCGTAACCAGTCGAGCGTGAGAAGCTAGTGGCGATCCTTCACCTTCACCTCACAAGTGACCTAATATAGGTTTCAGGTACTTTTATTCCCGAGCGCCTGCTTGAGCCGTTCGTGCTGGTATTGTGGCTAGTTTTGGGGGAGATTTAGAGTGATACTATGCTGCGATTATCTTTTGGGCCAGCCGCGTTAGTACTCTTTGCAGGGGGAGTTGTCTTGGCGTTCGTTAATGTACCAGAATCTCACGAATCAATTATTCATGTCCTCTCGAATCTCTTAATACGACTCGCGCTACTCTCTACTGTTCTCTGGGCAATCGGCCCACTTTTACGGAAGACGAATCTCGGGGCTGTTTTGGGTAATATAAGACGAGATTTCAGTAGCGATCGCCTCTTTTCTGTCCCCAAAAAACCGTTCGTAATTTTTTTCCTAATCATTCTTCTCCTCATTCTCTCGGTTGTTCTTTACCAGCGTGGGAGGCGGTTGGAACGAAAACTAAATGAGATTGAACAACGCTTCGGTCCTATTGAGCAGAAGCTGGGCGGGACGGAGAAGCTGGGTTGCTCGGAACAGGAATCAATCAATAAGGTGAAACAATCTGTAGTACGTATCGTAGGAGGCGAATCGGAAGGATCGGGCTTTGCTATTCAGACCGGCGGCATGGTGCTGACCAATTTCCATGTCATCGAGTTCGAGCCGAATCCGAAGGTCGTACTACCAGATAACACGTTTAGTACGGCTCAGGTGGTGATGGCAGACAAGAACGCTGATCTGGCGATAATAGAAATTGATAAGGAGTTGCCTGTTATCGCTTGGGGCTATCCGCAAGAGTTGAATGCGGCTGAGGAGCTGTTCGCCATCGGGTATCCATTAGGCGGCGAACTCACTGGCGAGGCATCGGTTAGCAAGGGATCGCTATCCGGCAAACGCCGATCAAAGGATGTCGGGATCGAATACATCCAGACGGACATAACACTTAACCACGGCTTGAGCGGCGGCCCGATGATAAACATCTGCGGCGAGATTGTCGGCGTCAACACTGCCGGATTGGCTGGCTTGGGATTGGCCATCTCCTCCGATTCCGTGAAGCAGAAGTGGCTTGAAATGTCTACGGCAGAAGATCCACTGCGGGATGTTCAGACGATTACATTCGCTCCGGACGAAAGTCCGCTTGAGGCAGTTCGGGCGTTCTACAATTACCTTAAAGCTCGACAGTTGGAGAAAGCCTTCTGGCTGCTGTCAGATAATTTCAAGGAAGGCCACGGTTTTGACTTTTGGAAGCAGGGTTATGAATCCCTTCTCGATACGACGGT
>CAYJWL010000003.1:0-27263 GCA_964373855.1 uncultured Candidatus Saccharibacteria bacterium | reverse complement strand
CTGACTACGAAAGACTTTGTGGACGGCGAGATTGTTTACAAATACTTCGAGGGGTATTGGGATGTTCAGGAAGTTGATGGCCGGTGGCTCTTGTGGGATCCGGAGATTAAAGCGGTCGAAGACCCGGATTATTGGTGGTGGTATGAATGAGTAGTGGTAGCCGCTGAAGAACCTGATATGTCCAAGCTAGAATCATTGTTATTCGGGATCTGGTTAACGCTATTTGGCCTTAACGTTGCGGTCAATGCTTTTCCAAAGGCGATAGCAGATTTGTGTGAACATCTATCTAGATATCGACGGGGTGATTCTGGCGAATGATCGGCAGCCGGCGCTGCATGCCGATGAGTTTATTAAACGCTTGGTTGAAAGCTTTCCCGTTTTTTGGCTGACTACTCACTGCCGCAACCCCGGAGATGATCCGGTGCCAATGTTATCCCGCTTTTTCTGGCCGGATACTGTAGCTTATCTCAAGCGAATTAAGCCGGCGTATTGGGACACGTTCAAAACTGAAGGGATTGATTTTACCCAGCCGTTTCTGTGGTTTGATGACGATTTATTTGAAGAAGAACGGAGCGTATTAGCGGAGAAAGAGATACTCGATTCCTGGGTCGAAATTGACTTGGCAAAGAATCCCAATCAATTGCGTGATCTGGTCGATTCTGAATATTTACTTAGCTAACACCTGGTGAAGCGCGATGACGTCAGAGGAATTTGAACAGTTAGTGGAGGAAGGATTTGCAGCTATTCCGGAACATTTGCGCGAGAAGGTCGCCAATGTGGCGATGATTATTGAGGAGGAGCCGACAGCAGCGCAGCGGCGCAAGATGCGGCTGGGAAGCGGCCACACGTTGCTCGGATTGTATGAAGGCATTCCCCACACGGCCCGCGCACATTATGGCGTGGGCATGACCTTGCCCGATCGGATTACGATTTTTCGCAAGGCGATTGAGTGGACGGCCGGAGGCGATCCGGACCGGATACGAGAAATTGTGTGCGATACTATTTGGCACGAGATCGCTCATCATTTTGGTATGGACGAGGGCAGAGTACGCCGCAGCGAAGCCAAGCGGAAACGCAAAAGATGAAGATTGGCTAAGGCAGGCCGCGTTTTGCATACTGGTTACCAGACATCTATGTGCGGACGATATGCCATGTTTGATACCGAACAGCTCTATGAGCGCTTCCATGTGCCGAAGAAAGATGAGGCGTTGGCCGATCGCTATAACGTTGCACCCGGGGCCAGTATGCCGGTCATAGCCGGCGGGGAAGCGCCGAACGTTAAACTGTTGCGCTGGGGCATTACACCGGCATGGTCAACGGAAAGAGGCCGGGGCATTATCAATGCACGGGTGGAAACTCTCTCAACGAAGCCGACCTTCAAATCTCTGTTTGCGCACGGCCGGTGTCTGGTGCCGGCGCGAGGCTGGTTTGAATGGCAAAGGGCCGGTCCTAAAAAGCAGCCACATTTTTTCCGGCGCCGGGACGGCGATTTTTTTGCCTTCGCCGGGCTTTGCGATGAAGATGAGTATGCCATTATCACTACTGCAGCTCACCCTGCCTTAGCCGCTGTGCACGACCGTATGCCGCTAGTCCTGCGCCCTGACACGGAAGGGGAGTGGCTGAATCCGGATGTTGTGGAGCCGGATCGGCTCTATGACATTTTGGATCCGGCAGACGAGCGGGTTTTTGATTTTTACCCTGTGCGCAGGGCTGTTAACCGGCCCGCCAATGACAGTCCGCTGTTAGTACAGCGAGCATAAAGCAAGGCACGAGTATGTCGCAGACAGAAGTTCGTCACATACAGGAACACTTTGAGCAGATGTTTGCCGAGGGCACCACGCCCTGGACACAACACGGCATGGAGCCCCAAATTTCGCAGCTGGCTGATTGGTTGCTTAAGGAGATGCAAGAGCCAGTTGTGCTTGATATTGGCTGCGGCAACGGCTGGGTGGCCATCTACTTCGCCTCAAGAGGAATCAAAACATTTGGTATTGATAGCTCACCGACGGCAATTGGAGAGGCGCGGGAGGCGGCGCAAAAAGCGGGCTTGGATAAACGCACATTCTTTGCGGTGGGCAACGGATTAGATTTACCGTACGAAGATGCTAATTTTGCTGCGATTTTTGACCGAGGTTTTTTCCATCATGTGCCGGAAGATGAGTATGAAAGGTACATATCGGAAACAACGCGCGTTCTAAAACCTAATGGCCTACTTTCACTACAAGCGTTTACCAAGCGCAATCAGTGCATGAAGCATGAATTTTCCGCGGACGATATTGTCCGCATCTTTGGATCACGCTTTGCGCTGCTTGAGCACAGCGAGGATCCGTGGCCAACCAGCGCGCCAGCACATCTTGGGCACTATCTACTGCGTAAGAGTAGGCCAAGGTAGACATTAGCTCGGATATTTGACAGGTAAGAACAAAGCATTGTAGTCTTCGGCGTGTTGATTGTTCGTTTGAGGAACGGCTTTCTTGGAAGACTTGTTGAGGAGGTCGCCGTGAAGAAGTACACGGAGCCAGAAAAGTTTGCGGAAAAAGTGGATGGCGTTTTTGTCACGCCTGAGAAAATGTACAGCCTGGCCGCCGGCGCTGTTTCCCTGCTGGAGCTAGAAACGGGCGAGCATGCCTATCGCGTGACTCTGGAATCATCCTACAGACATACCCGCGGTTCCGGCGGCTGGAGGAATGCGATTGTGGTTTTGGAAGTGAATGACACGATACTGCTCATGAGTGTTAAGGCCTGGACCTGGAAAACATATTGCGATGATTCGGAAGATCAGGGCGAGCCGCCGCGCGATACCACATATTTGGTAACCGATCACCCCTTTTCCCGCGCAGTGTTCGAAAAGATCTGCCAGCTCACTCAGGCCTAGCTTGCACTTTTCCGCTGGCAATGCGACTCCCCGTGCCTACCGCATGGGGATTTTTTTAGGCGCAACCAATCAGACTCGTTACGGCACTCGAGCCACTTTCGGCCGCAGGTGATAGAGTTCCAAACCCCCGTCTTTATAAACCAGATCAAAAGAATCCAGAAGTTTGGGGTTCTCCAGCAAGCGAGCAGCAATTTTATCCCGACTGGGCTGGCCGCGCTCGGCGTGTTGAATTACCACCCACTCGGCGTGTTTCTCCGGCTTCTTGAGCGCTTCGTCCCAAATATCCTGGTTGCCTTCGTGGATGTAGGATTTCATCGGCAGGCGCGACCGCTGTATGAAGGTGTTGCCGGCGCCGGCGCCTACACTGATGAGAATGCCTCCGGGCGGATCATCGGGATTATCAAATTCCTGGTAATACTGGCTAACGATGTTGATGGCCTCGAAACGCCTGACGTTGTTCGCCAGATTATCTTTGCCTTCTTCGAGGGACATCCACGGCAGTCGCCACACGAGGACAACACCGACGGCGATGATTGCGAGACCGGTAGGCGCCAACGGCTTCCACAGGCGGTAGCCCAAGCGCAAGCCGTAGAAAAGAAAGAAGGCCACCGCCGGAAAGACAAACAGGCCGTAGCGAATGTTGTAGATCCGAAACGGTGTGACTTCAGGCAGATGCAAAGCGGTTATGCCTTTGACGAGCGTGTAAATCAGAAAGAAACCGGGAACAAGAAGTGTGTAGCCGACTATGACATCGCTGTACGGATCGTAACCATCGCCGGTGCGGCGCCGCAACGGCGGCAGAAGCGGCAGTAATAGCAGGGCAGTTAGGAGCGCCAAGGTTGAGGGCAGCGAGCCGAGCATATAAATCATCGAGCGGTAGAAGTAGGCTGCGGCCACTACCATATTGCCTTTTGTAGGCAGCCTGCCTCCCAACTCCAGATCCAACTGTTGCCCGCGGGAAGTGTATTCATTGTGCAAAAATTCCAGCGCATCGCCGAAAATTAACAGATTCCAGCCCAGCCACAGGAACGGGGCGAAAAAGGCAATATAGGCAAACAGCAGGGCCATGCCCACGGCATATTTTTTGCCTTTCAGCTTGAAGGTAACCAGCCATATTCCCGCTGCCTGTCCCATAACGAGAAACCATCCTTCATATCGATTGAAGGCAGTCATGAAGGCAAAGAATGCTCCGAGAACAAGATGGAGCATTTGGTTGGGGCGGCGATGCCATAGTAATAAATGAGTGGCAGAAGCTATGACCGTAAAGACATACAAGGATTCATTCATGGCAGTGGTAGACATATACATGAGGTTGGGATTGGAAAAGAGGGTAAGAGTGGCAGCTAGAGCAATGCCTCGGTGCTCCGTAATCATGCGTGCCAGAAGGTAGCAATACATGGCCGCCCCGATGTAGGCAAGGTTGCTGACTACTGTCCCCGCCAGACCGGAGTGCCAGAGCGGATCGATCCAGATAAGAGGCAGCATGAGCAAATGCATGGCCGGCAGCCAGGAGCTGCCCAGTTGGCCAAATCCGGGCGTTAAGTTATCGACTACCCGCCGGCTGATAGCCAGATGTGAGGCGGCATCGCCATAGGCCAAGATCCAGTCGTGGTTATATGCCCATACATCCATCAGAATAATGCCCGATGCGGCCACCAGGCCGACAATCACCAGCAGTACATCCCGCTTTGTACGAGCCGCGCTAAGGTTCATGGGCGAGACGCCTGCGGGGCAGCGAGAGGTACCTTCTCGCGTTGGCGGACAGGCGTGACATCAAGGTGAAAGCCATGCGTTGTTTTTTCCCAAAAATGGGGCCTGTGCATCAGCTGCCAAATGGCTTTCCAGCCGGCTAGGCTCATCAGGAGCCAGTAGAACGGAATGAAGGGGAACAGCTTGACCAGTTCCGGATGCCCGCGGTTTACCAGGCCGATGAGATAGTAGAGGACGTAGAGAAAATTCCCCAAAATCCAGGTAATAAAGGCGACATAGAAAATGGAGGTGAGGTAAAGCGATTGAACAAAGTCCCGGAAGGCGTCCGGACCGAGAAAATACCCCAACGTCATCAGGCCGAGAAAAGGGTTGATCATCATCGAAGCCGTTTTTGCCCCAACCACCAAAAGGAACGTGGCGAAGTGCGGGATGGTGCGCAGCGAGTGCATAAATCGTTGGGGCGTCCGGGAGTGGACAATGAGAGTTTGCAGGTAACCTTTTATCCAGCGCGAGCGTTGCCGCAGCCAGTTGGGAATGCGGCTGGTTGCTTCCTCATAGGTAACAGAATTTATGATGGCGGTGCGATAGCCGCGGGTAAACAGGCGAATCCCCAGATCGCAATCTTCAGTCACATTGAAGGGATCCCAGCCGCCTACTTGGCGCAGCGCCGCGGTGCGGAAATGGTTAGATGTTCCGCCCAAAGGAATCGGACCGTTGATTGACTGCAGGCCGATCAGGGTTAGGTTAAACAGAAGCGAATACTCGGCGGTGAAGAGACGGGTGATAATATTGTGTGTGCGGTTGTAAAAATCGAGCTTGGCTTGCATGCATACCGCCTCGGGCGGCAGCTGCCGAAAGGCAGCGACGGCTTTGAGCAGTTGGTTTCTTTCCGGGATATCCTCCGCGTCAAATACAACCGTGTATTCACCTTTGGCGTATTGCAGGCCGACATTACAGGCTCTGGGTTTTGTTTGTGGGTTACCGGGCGGCACGACAACCACTTGAAAACAGGCCGGGAGGCCGAGTTTTTGCACGACTGTAATCATCTGTTCATCGTTCGCTTCGAGCAGGAGAAGAATCTGCAGTTTATCCCGCGGGTAGCGCAACATGGTCATGGCCCTGATAAACTGCAGCAGCACTTTTCCCTCTTTGAAGAGAGGGCAGAGAATGGTATAGATCGGCAGCCCGGTGCGATTGATCTGATCGAGACTAACCTCGGGTATGTTTATCTCGCTGGTTTTAATGAGCGCCCGGGCAATCAGGAAAAAACAGAAGAGCAAATCGGCCAAGTACGCGAACGATAGCGTGCCGATAAGAATCTGAGCGGTGAGTGTGGGAGCCGCCATCAAGGCGGCGGCAACTGCAGCGATACAGACAAAGATAAACAAGCGCTGCCAGAGTGAAAGAAGTTTGCTGGATGTCTGGTGTAAGGGTATGGAGCAATACGGCGCGCAGTGGACCGGAGTTTTCAGCGTCACGCTGTTCCAATCGTCGAAAAAACTGAAGGATTTCGCCTTTTCCAAGATGTTTGTGCCCGTTAGCAGAGACTGCTTGACAGCGGCAGACCTAACCCCTCCAAATTTGGCCATCATAGTAGTTTACCTGTACGCAGAAAGAAGGCCAACAGTTTTGCGGCATGCCTGATCAAACAGCACATGTTGCTAAGGAGGAGTTGGTCAGTGTATGGGCGGGCGGAGCGGGCCGGTGTGGCCGCGAGACCAGCGCATCATTATTGGCGTCCAGGTCTTTAACCTGAAACGACCTGATTTATTTTCTTCGCGGTTTCCCGTGCGCGAGATAGAGGTGTACGACTCCGATGAGCAAGATGGTAAACAACAGGGCGATAATAAAAAGTTCGGCGCCAGAGTATGTAAGGAATGACGTCTCTCGTACGTCTGCCGGAAGGGCGGCGCTCTCAACGGCATATGGTTGAGTCGGGAACTGTTCCAAACTATATGGATCTGTTATCTCGACATCCGGATATATTTGCGCCAGCTCTGTCATGCCTTTCAATATAGCAAATATATTACTTGGTGTGTAGGCGGTACTGTTGATAACTTCAAGAGAGCTTAAAATAGGTCAAACTTGCCGGTATAGTTAAAGGCATATGACGAACGGCCAAATGACAACGTTGCCGACAGTATTGGTTATCCTTGGAGCAACCGGGGATTTGACGCGGCGCAAGCTGGTGCCGGCGCTCTATCATTTATATAGAAGCAGGAATCTGCCGCCGCTGTTTCAGGTCGTCGGGTTTTCTCGCCGGGATTTGTCTGATGAGGCGTTCAGAGTGATGATCGCCGATATGCTGAAGGAGAGCGGCGTCCCCGAGGCTGATGCCAACAAATTTCTCCAGTTATTTTTGTACCGCTCCGGATTATTCGAGGATATTGCCGGCTATGAAAAACTGGCGAAGCTGTTGGGCAAGCAGGACGAAGTGTGGCGCACCTGCGCCAACAAGTTGTTTTATCTGGCCGTGCCGCCGCAGTATTACAGCACCATTTTTGACAATCTGGCCAAATCGGGATTAACCGAGCCATGCGGACCTGACGAGGGCTGGACGCGGGTGATTGTTGAAAAGCCTTTCGGCAAGGATTTGGTTACGGCTCAAGACTTAGACACGAAGTTGGGCAAGCTCTTTAAAGAAGAGCAAATTTATCGGATTGATCATTACTTGGGCAAGGAAACGGCGCGAAATATTCTGGCATTCCGTTTTTCCAACACCTTCTTGGACCCGGCGTGGGACAACCGCTCGATCGCGGCTATTCGTGTACTCTTTCCGGAGACGGGCGATGTGGCTGATCGCGCTGATTTTTATGATGGGGTAGGCGCGCTGCGGGATGTGGGCCAAAACCACATGCTGCAATTGCTGGCGCTCTTTTTAATGGAAAATCCCGGTGCGTTTGACGCGGAATCCGTCCGTCGCGAGCGCACGAAAGTGCTGGAGGCCCTCGAAGTGCTGGATGATCAGGACATTGCCCGGCATACTGTGCGCGGCCAGTATCAGGGCTATATAAATGAGAGGGGAGTAGCGCCAGCTTCACACACCGAAACATATTTTCGCATTCAAACGCAAGTGAATTTGCCGCGTTGGCAGGGGGTGCCGGTTTTTTTGGAGAGCGGCAAAGCTATGAAGAAAGGAAAGTTTGAAATCATTGTTGAATTCCGCCATCACACCCCCTGCCTGTGTCCGCCGGGCAAGCACTACACCAACACATTGCGGTACCGGGTGCAGCCGGATGAAGGCGTTTACATGTCGTTCTGGGTGAAAAAACCGGGCCCGGATATGGTGGTTGAAGAAAAAGAGTTTTCATTTGATTATCGCCGAGCCTATGCGCCGGGAGAGTTTATTGATGCCTATGAAAAGTTGCTGTTAGATGCTATCACCGGAGATCAAACCCTGTTTGTGAGCACGGATGAAATAACAGCCAGCTGGCGCTTCATTGATCCAATCGTCCGGGCGTGGGGAGCTAATAAAGTTCCGCTAACCGTATATCAGCCGGGCGCCTCCGGCGAGGAAATTGCTGCGCTTGTGCCCAAGAGGGGCGTGCCGGAAAAGACAATCGGCTATATTGGTCTGGGCAAGATGGGAGCAAATATGGTTGCGCGCTTGCTTGAACATAACTGGCAAGTCATTGCGACCGATCCTAGCCTCGAGGCAAGAGAGACAGTAAGGAAAGCTGGTGCTCAAGTGGCGGAGGCGGCTGCAGATATTGTTGCCAAGTTGCCAGCGCCGCGGTTGGTATGGTTAATGGTGCCGCATGAGGTTGTGGATGACGTCTTGGCAGAAATTACCTCGCGCCTGGAGGCGGGAGATACAGTTATTGATGCCGGTAATTCGAACTACAAGCAGTCGGTGCGTCGCGGCGAGGAACTGGCAGAGAAGGGAATACATTTCCTTGATGTTGGCGTGAGCGGAGGACCAAGGGGGGCACGGCGAGGGGCGTGTCTGATGGTGGGCGGGCCGCGCAATGTCTATAGGCAGTACATGGGTTTGTTTAATGATATAGCCGCCGCCGCTGGCTATGACTACATGGGCAAATCCGGCGCCGGTCATTTTGTAAAAATGGTCCATAACGGCATTGAGTACGGCATGATGCAATCTTTAGGGGAAGGATTCGCTGTGATGCGGCAATGGCCGTTTGATTTAGATCTTGAACGCATAGCCAATCTCTTTAATCACGGCAGCGTCATTGAATCACGCCTGGTGGGGTGGTTGAAAGATGCCTATGACAAGCATGGCCCAGACCTTGAGGGGGTTTCGGGCAGTGTGGCCCACAGCGGAGAAGGGCAGTGGACGGTTGAGGCGGCCAAGGAACTTGGCGTGCCGGTACCGATTATTGAGCGGGCGCTGCAGTGGCGCGTTGATTCAGAAAAAACTCCCAATTACATCGGCCAGATCAATTCCGCCCTGCGCCATGAGTTTGGCGGGCACGATGTGAAGAAGTCATAGTATTTGCCGCGCGGGTTCTACTCCGCGTCTTCACCCCCACGATGTGCTCACTTCGTTGCGCGCCTCGTGGGGGCCCCCGCCGCGCCACTTGTCATGCCTTATGCCTTCCCTTTTGCGAGCTGGTTGTAAAAAATGGGCGGGCGGGAGTACCATGAATGCAAGGGAAATTTCTTGTTGCAACACGCTCTTTAAAAAAGAAGGGGGGAATGCCATGGCAAAGCTAAAAAATGTCGTGGCGATACTCAAACCAAAAAAGGGTGAAAGGTTTCTATTCCTGTATGATGATTGCAGCGAGGACGCCTTATTGGCCCTTCTTAATCGCTGGGTCGCAGACCGAGAACTCAATTTCGACAATCGGGACAGAAGAGCTGTAAGAAAGGCCATGATTCGCCAGCGGCACGAGAGGTCGTACAAAACCGCCGCTGTTCCTGGGGAAAACAGAATGAAGGAATATACACCATGAACCTGAAATCAGAGCTTTGGTACGACGCCAAAGCTCTCCTTCTTTTAGAGCGTTTCGAAATATTCTGTTATGGCCTGCACTAATCCTTTGGCTTTCTCATCGCTGGCTTGCTTGGCTTGGTTGATAGCCTCATCCGATGCCGTTTTTGGCAGTTCTTGGTATACCTGCGCATAGATTTTTAATTTTGGTTCAGTGCCTGAAGGCCGGACGGTGATGCGTGATCGGCCATCATTGGAAAGATGGAAAACAAGCACATCTCCGATCAGGCCGTGTTTGGAATCAAGGCGATCAACCGCTGCAACAATGTGCCTGCCCGCCAGTTCGGCGGGCGGTTTGGCCCGCAGGCCAGACATAATGCCGGTCATTTTGGCAAAACCTTCCGCGCCTTCATATTTAATATTTGTCAGCGTTTCCCAGAACAGGCCGTAGCGGCGGTACAAGTCCTGTAGTTGCCAGATGATGTTTTTACCCTGATCTTTCAGGTTGGAAACAAGCTCGGCCATCATGAGCGCGGCGATGGCAGCGTCTTTATCTCTGGTGTAGGAGCCTTTGAGGATGCCGTGGCTTTCCTCGCCGCCGAATAAAAATTCCTCGCTGCCCTCATCCTGTTTGAGGCGGATCAGCTCTGCCACATATTTAAAACCGATCAGAATGTTATTGTATATTTTCACGCCAAAGTCCTCGGCTAAGGCATTAAGAAAATCGGTCGTGACAATTGTCTTTACTAAAAAATGATTTGGTTTGAGTTTTCCCTGCTGCTTCATCTGATCGAGCACATAAAATCCGATGAGAGCGGCGATTTGATTGCCGGTCAGGAATCGGTAATGGCCGCGCTCATCGCGCGCCACCACTCCCAGCCGGTCGGCGTCAGGGTCCGTCGTAATGCCGACATCAGCTTGTTGAGCTTTGGCCTGCTCGATAACTGCTTCGCTGGTCGTGGGCACTTCAGGGTTGGGAATATTATCTTTTACATTTGGAAACCGCCCGTCTGGCTCGGTTTGCGATTTGACCAGGGAAACATTGGCAAACCCGGCTTGCCGTAAAACCGGCACAATGTTGGAGGAACCCGCGCCGTGCAGGGGAGAGTATATGATAGAGGCTGTGCGGCTGGCGGTAAGTGATTCTTGAACAATTGCTGCTATGTACGCCTCATCAATTTCTTTCCCGATTATCTGTATCTGCCCGGTTGTGGCTGGGCCGTGATAATCTTGCTTGGCGATATTTTTTACGCGGCTGACTGCGGCCATAAGCTCCGTATCGTGCGGGGGGACAATTTGTCCGCCATCGCTCCAATAAACCTTAAATCCGTTATCGGAGGGAGGATTATGGCTGGCGCTGATTACAACACCGGCGGCGGCTTTGAGATATCGAACAGCAAAGGAAAGCTCCGGCGTTGCGCGGAAGCTGTCAAAGACATAGACCTTAAAGCCGTTGGCGGCTAAAACGCCCGCGGCAAATTGGGTGAATTCTTCGGAAGTAAGACGCGTATCGCGCGCAATTACAATCCCTTGTGCTTGGTTTTCTTCGCCGAACGTTTTCACATAATCAGCCAAGCCTTGAGCTGACTCGCCGATCGTAACTTTATTGATGCGGTTGGGGCCAATGCCGACTGTGCCGCGGCGTCCGCCTGTACCGAAAGGAATAACTTTGAAAAAACTGTCTTCGAGTGTTTGCCAGCTGCCTGCTTCAATCAATTGTTCCAGCTCGTCTTTGTACTCGGCGTACTTGGATTCCGCGAGCCAGCGCATCACGTTATCATGCGCGGCTTGGGAAAGTTTACCTTCATGGCGTGCCTCCTCAACTTTCTCCCGCATATAGGGTATAGTTGCCTACTTTAAAATTGCTGTCCACCCCCGCGTAGCATTGTCTTCGCGGAATGAAAGTGCTACGAAGAAAGCGCTGGTACACTGAACAATTTGGAAATTTATCACCTCTCATTGGAGGATATAGCAATGAAAAAGAAGCTCCATCTGGTTGCTGTTGCTTACATGATTTTGTCGGTATGTGCTTGGATCGTCACAGCTGGAAGCTGGCGGTACTTCATGATGAGTTACGTGATACCGTGCTACTTCAACGGCCTGGACGAAGCAGACTACTTTGTTTTTATTATGGGACAAAAGGATAGGCCAGGGCTGTTGCCGGAAGACGTCGATAAAAGATATCTCATTGACTCGGACACGACGTTGCCCAACGCCATGGCTATCATTTTGTCGGTGCTAAATAACACACAAAACGCTCAGAGCAAAGTTTATGCTCCGGTGGACAGAGATAATGAGATCTATGTGAGCGTGAGGAGCCATTGGGAAGAGAAGATTGGTGGCGATGTCCGCTGGAAAACTTCAACTGCACTCATAAGAATTCAGGGGGTGCCTTGGGAGCCCTGCCATGTGGGCCCCGATCAGGTTGCCATCCGGCAATAAAAAACGGTGGCTGGAGATATTTTCCCTGCTGCATGAGACGGCAGGGTATTTTTTTAAGGTCGAGTTATATCAATCCCATTTTTTCTTTGACCTGGTGGAGCGTCTGGTTCGCCACCTCCTGCGCCACGTGCATACCGCGGCCGAGAATGACGCGCAATTCAGTGTCATCCTGGCGGATGGCCTCGTAGGTTTCGCGGATTGGAGTCAGGGCGGTAATGACAAGTGCTGATAATGCCTCTTTGAATTCTTTGTGTCCTTTATCGGCAAAGGCTGCCTCGATATCCTTCTCTGTCTGGCCGCTTAAGGCAAGATAGATAGTCAGCAGGTTGGCCACGGCCGGGCCGCTCTTTTCGAAGGAGATAACTGGCTTGCTTTCCGTGACAGCGCTGCCGATTTTTCTGCGGATGTTGTCGGGCGAATCGGTCAGGGCAATATAGCTTTTAGCCTGATCGCTTTTGCTCATTTTTTCATCCGGATCGGTCAGCGACATGATCCGGGCGGTGTTTTTATTGATGTAGGCTTCGGGAATTGTAAAAACCTTACCAAAACGATTATTAAAGCGCTCGGCGATATCACGTGTAATTTCAATATGCTGCACCTGGTCTTCACCGACGGGTACTAGATCAGCCTGGTACAGCAGGATGTCTGCCGCTTGCAGGACGGGATAAGCAAACAAGCCTAAGCTGGATTCCTCGGCATTTTTGCCATGCGTTTGTTTTTTGGCTTTGTCTTTGAACTGCGTCATGCGGCGCAGTTCGCCTAGGCGAGTAATCGTGCCCAGCAACCAGCCGAGTTCGGTATGCGCCGGCACGTGCGATTGCACAAAGATAGTGCTTTTTTCCGGATCAACGCCGCAGGCAATGTAAAGCGCGGCCGCATCCATCACGCGATCAGGCAAATCTTTGGGCTCATAATCAGCCGTGATGGCATGTTCATCGACAATACAGTAATAGGCGGTGTTATCCGCCTGCAGCTTCACCCACTGCATAACGGCGCCGAGATAATTTCCCAGATGCAGCATTCCGGAAGGCTGAATGCCGGAGAGGATCACTTTGTTTGAGGGCAAGTTCATAATAGTTTTAGCTTATCGTTTTTTTCTGGCACAGGCTAGCAAAACAGCCGCGCGGGTGGTGCGGCGGGGGTCCCCCACAAGGCGCGCAATGAAATGAGCACCTTGTGGGGGTGAAGACGCGGACAGGACCCGCGCTAGGTTACACCTCGACAATCACCGGCAGTACCATCGGGCGGCGTTCGGTGCGCTGAAAAAGAAACTGGCCGATATCATCGCGCACGCCGGCTTTGATGTGCGTCCAGTTAAGGCCGCCATTGCGCCGCTTGCCCATGTGTTTTTGAATCACTTGCCGGACTTTCTTACGCGTATCGCTGATCAACTGCTGCTGCTCTTTCATATAGATAAAACCGCGGGAGATAAGATCAGGCTCGCCGATAATATCACCGCGCCGGCCATCTACCGTAGCGATGATTACAACCATGCCGTCAGAGGCCAGCACTTGCCGGTCGCGCAGCACGACATTGCCAATATCGCCGACGCCCAAGCCGTCAACCATGACATGCTTAATATCATATTTCTCACCGCTCAAGCGGGCTTTATGGTCGACAATTTCAACGACCTCGCCGTTGGCCGGCAGCATGATATTGCTTCGCGGAAAGCCATTATCAACCGCCATACGGGCGTGCTCGGCGCGGAAGCTGAAATAGCCGTGGGCGGGCACCAGGTATTTGGGCTGCACCAGATTTATCATGTGCTGCAGATCATCCCGATGGCCGTGGCCTCCGGAATGAATATCCATCATTTTATAGTGAATGACTTCGGCCCCTTGCTTGTAGATTTGATCTTTCACCAGCTGGACGGAAGCCTCATTGCCGGGAATAACAGACGAAGAGAAGATCACGACATCGCCCGCCTGCAACTCGAGCGACTTATGCTCTTTGCTGACAATTCTCATTAAGACGGCGTTATCCTCGCCCTGGGCGCCGGTGCATAACACAAGCACCCGGCCGGGCGGCAAGTTCGTGCTTTCTTCAGTGCTGATAATGGTTTCTGGCTTGTAATCCATGAAGCCTATCTCACGAGCGATGGCCACGTTTGTTTTCATGGAATAACCATCGATAGCGACTTTCCGTCCAAACCGTTCCGCCATCGACATCATTTGTTGCAAACGATCGATCATCGAAGAAAAGGTGGCCGCAATGATGCGCTGGTTGGGATGGGCCTGAAAAATCTTCTCCAGGTTTGATTCCACAACCGCTTCGGATAATGAATGTCCTTCCCGTTCAGCGCCGGTGGAGTCGGTGTAGAGGACGGTTACGCCGCGGCTGCCGATATCTTTGAGGTGATCTTCATCGGCCGGAAGATCATTGACCGGTTGCTGGTCGAATTTGAAGTCACCGGTAAAGGCGATAGCGCCGGCGGGCGTGCGCACAACAACGCCGAAAGCATTAGGAACAGAATGATTCACGTGGAAAGTTTCTATTTCGAATTTGCCCAGCATGAATTTTTCCCGGGGCTTGACCACGTTCACCTTCGGCTTAGCGTATTCCGGAAATTCCGCTTGACGTTTTTCCACCAGTTTCATGGTGAATTCAGATCCGAAAATGGGCGGGTTGCCGAGTTTGGGCAGTAAGTGAGGCACGCCGCCGAAGTGATCATAATGAGCGTGGGTGATGATAACCCCCTTGACGTTTTTTTCTTTGCCGGAAAGCGGGGAGATATCGGGAATGATGTAATCGATGCCGTACATGTTCTCATTCGGGAACATTAAACCCAGATCGATCATGACAAGGTCGCCTTTGTATTCCACGGCGGCAGAATTGCGGCCGATTTCTTCAAGTCCGCCCAAGGGAATAAGATACATGCCGTCCGGATTGCGTGGCGGTTGTTTGATGTTCGGAATATCATTGCTGCGCGGCGGGCCGAAATGAATGCCATTGTTACGTCCGCGGCCCCGGCGGCGATCGCCTCGGGGAGGACCACCGCGGCGGCCCCCGCCAAAGGAACGAGGACCACGCGCAGGGGGGCTGTCGCCTCGCCGAAGGGGATTATGACCGCGCACAGGCGGGCGTCCTGTATGACGCCGCGATTCTTGAGAAGTTATGCTTTTTGCTGGAGGGGCCGGCCTTGAGGTGACTTTACGTGTACCTGTCGAAGCTGGCCGGATAGGCGGAGGACTGGGGATCGTAGCAGAGTTCATGAAGAGTATTACGTGTTAATTAAGATTTAATGGTGCCGCAGATAAAACGATGATCTGTGGCCCTTCGACCTTGCTCAGGGTCTTTCTGAGCTTGTCGTAGCTTGATATGAGATAATCAAGATAAATAGAGTGATGGTGGCCGGAGGCCGGCTCGTCCGTATGTTCCTGATCGTGAATTACAAAATGAAGTTCCTAGAGGAATAGCGATTTTGAGAATAGATCGTAAAACTTACTTACGATATACAGCTCAAAAACGCTGCTCAAGCAGGTTTACACCAAAAAGACCGATATAGCCAAATGACTCATTGATTTGATAGTTTCGGATACAGAAGCTCCTAACCTAGATAAAGTGTAGCAGAAGGGGCTGCTATTGTCAAATTCTCTTCGCCTGCCGCTTAAGGAAAGCCCTTCGACTCGCTTCGCTCGCTCAGGGTTCCTCGCCGCAAGAGATTGAGAGGTATATATCTAATCGCGAAGTGAAGGCCGCGTTGAGGAGTGGGCGCATCAGGGTTCGAACCTGAGGCCTTTCGGATGTGAACCGAACGCTCTGCCACTGAGCTATGCGCCCTCTTAAATTTTAGTGGGGATGAGAGGACTCGAACCTCCACGAACTTTCGCCCACAGCGCTCTGAACGCTGCGCGTCTACCAATTCCGCCACATCCCCTGTTAGGTGAACGTACAAACTTTTTGGGAAGATGACAATAAAAAACCGCCCGGTTCGACACCGGCCGGTGGGAGAAACTACCCGCGCAGCATGGCGTGCACAAGGTAGTTTTGATCGACAAGGAAGGTAACCGCGCTGCCGTCGCTGGCTCGGCCTTCAAGGAGCTGGCCGCGGTTGATATCTGTTGCCTGCCCGGTAACCTCGACTTCCGGAGAGCGGAGCTGCATGAGCATGTTATGCATGGTTGTTGATACTGTCTCAAGCTGGCAACTGTCTGATTCATTTTGCCAGCCATAAGTGGCAGCGGACAGCGCGACACTTTCCAGCAGCCCTTCGTAAACCTTTTGAAAAAGTTGCCCGCTGCCGAAGACGTCAAGCAGCCGTAGCATCTTTATAAAAAACGGATGCCGCCGTGCCTGATAAATAACGGATGCCATGCCAACGGCACGATCAGGCAAATTCTCCAGTTTGAGAGCCTTAAGGTAGGGCTCCAACTGGTTGCCGGATTGCTCAAGCACATCGCCCAAGCGTGAGGATCCTGAATGGGTTTGGAGGCCGAATATTGATTCATCGATAGTGTCCCAGATGCTGTACTGTTGTGTTTCGATCCCAGCCGCCAGGGTTGCACCGCTTAATGTGCCTTGCTTGGGCGTCTTGAACTTTCTGCCTCTGGTTGGATTCCAGCGGTGAGCTTCCACGCAGTATGCCGGCAGCTTACCTTTGCAGCGAGGCAGGATAACGATACTCACTGCAATCATCCGGTCTTGCCCGCCGCCCTCAAGATACGTGCCGGCCGGGGCGAAGACCGGCTCCTGGCCGCTATTATCGACGTCGAGAGTGTGCACCGAGGGATCTTGGGTAGTTGTTTCAGTAATTGACAGAGTTTCTTGTGTAAGCGCCTCGGTGATGAAGCCGTACTGTTCAGGGTTCTCCTCGATTCTGGAATCGAGCATGAGAGGGGCACACGCCAGATTGCGATATTGTTGTATATCGCCGATGCGCAGCCCGGATGTGAACAGGCTGACTGATGGGGCGAGCATTCTGATATTCCTTGTATTTGATTGACAATGATCAACATCCAGACCGACTAGATTTGGAGTTCCACTATAACGCAAAACACCTCTTATAGCAAGTAAGATGGGTGTTTTATTGGCCCGAGCTGCAGCTACAGAGCGACAGCTCAGGCAGTCCAGTGTTGGGGCAGAGGTTATGCGTCTCCTGTGGTTTCCTTCAGTTTTGTTTTAAACGATTCAACTCCTTCCACCGGCACCGGATCGATATTGTATTCGAGCGCCAAGAAGTATGAAGTCCACAGGCCAAATGTAACGGTAGAAAGTATTTTTTCGAGGAGCGATTCACCTTGAGCCGTATATTCTTCAACCGTTACTCCCCATTGGCGGTAGAGGTCAGCGGTGACATCCATCCGGGCTTTGTTGCGGGGGTGATCAGCCGGATCGCGGATGAGCAGTACAAAAAAACTGCCTGGATTTTTCATTTCAGCCAGCCGGCTGAAGCCGATCATTTCGTTGTGATTGAGCTCGGGAAACGTGCTCCAGAAGGCCGGGTGCTTGGCGTTTTCGTTCGTTTGAATCTTAAAGTTCTTGGCCGCAAAGCCCAAATTGTCGCTCGCGCAGAATACCGGCACTTTGCCTTTTATTTTTTGCGCGAGCGCTTTGGCCGTCTCTTCCAAGGTTGGTGCAGTCTGCGTAAGGGCAATCTCAACGCGCGTAAGTTCTTGTTCTATATCATCTGTCAATCCGCTGTTTTTGAGAGCCGTGGCAATGCCAGTAAACGCGGCGAACAAGGTGTGCCGAGGCTGCATGTCGGAGTAATCAATGAGACAGAACGGGGCATTATCCTTTTTGCACCACGCCTTTAGCATCCCTCCGGCGGCGCTGCCCATGATCGCGAGGCCGTTCTTTTTTGCCATCTCATAGGCCGATAGGGTTTCTTCTGTGTTTCCTGAATACGAACTAGCTACTACCAGCGGCTTGGTAAGGCCGATGTGCGCCAGATAGTCGAGCGGCAAATTGTAATTACGGTGCACATAGAGCGGTCTTAGGCTCAATCCCAAAGCGTTCAGTAAATCACCCGGGTGCCCGCTGCCACCCATACCTGCCAAAATAATTGAATCGAAATCGCCGTCAACGCGGACATCTTTGTTGACCTCAAGCGAGTGAGTAATTTGCTCGGGAGATTTTAGAATGACGTCGCGCATAGGTTTGTAGTAATTAGTAACTCGTAATTGGTAATTGGTAAATCATATAGAGCAGCTGTCGAAGCAAATTGGTACTAATTACCAGTTACCGATTACTGATTACCAACCATCAATTCCAAACCCTTTTCACATTCACATGCCAGTTCTCAATATCGTTGAACCGTCCGGAAGGCAAATTGACATACTCGACCGTTTGGCCGCGCACGCTGCGGTGATGAGCAACCAAGTAGTACGGCTGGTAAAGAATTATTGCCGGGTTCAAATCGAGAAATCGTTCCTGGAATTTAACATAGGATGCTTCCCGTTCGTCTTTATTTGAAGTTTTCCGCGCTGTTTCGAGCAACTTATCAATCTGCGTGTCTTTCACCAGAGCCAGATTGAGTCCCGGGCTCCTGGTCTGGGTGGAGTGCCAGAAAGGATAGGGATCAGGGTCAATCGCCAGAATTTCTCCATATAAGAGAATTTCATAATCGCGCGGACCAACAACGGTCTGTTGAATGACGCCGGCACCGAAGCTTTGGATATTGACGCGGGCGCCGACAGCTTCCCATTGCGTTTTAAGCAGCTCGGCGGTGGCAACAAATTCTGCCCAGTCGGTGGTAGTGATGGTCACTTCGAGGTTCTTGCCATCTTTTTCGCGCACACCATCTGCATTCTCATCCTTCCAGCCGGCTTCCTCCAGGTTTTGCTTGGCAATTTCCGGATCGTGTACAGGACTGGGGAAATTGTCATTAAAGTCATACACGCCGGATGGGATGGGTGCGTGCAGGGGTTTGGCATATCCGTGCAACGCCTGGTCTATGATAGCTTGGCGGTCGGTGGCCAGAGCCAGCGCCGACCGTACTCCGGCATTCCCCAGCGTTTCATTTTTAATCTCATTGAAAAAAAGGCCAAAATATTGGGGTAATAATATCCGGCGGATGCGCAGCGCGCTGCGCGAGTTGACATCAGCCGTGGAAGTCAAAGGCAAAAAGCCGACGCCATCTACATTATTGGCCAGCAAGGCGGCAGTAGCTTCCTGTTGCGTTGGGAAAAAGACAAACGTGATTTCATCTAAATGCGGCTTTGGGCCGAAGTATTCCTCATTACGGACTAATTGGTAACTCGTGATTTCCCCCGTGCGGCGCCGGGTGACAATTTCCGAGAATTTAAACGAGCCGGTACCCACTGGTTTAAGCATCTGTTCGGCCAGCGCCGCATTTTTCGGCGTGATTGATTCCCACACATGCTTGGGAGCGATGCCAATCGTGAGATTATTAAGGAACGGCGCGTAGGGTTGAGTGAGCTTGAATTGAATGGTCATATCATCAACCTTATCAGCAGTCACTCCCTGGAATGAGCTTTGCAGGGGAGAGCCGTAATCAGGAGTTTGAATGCTGCGGATTGTAAAGATAACGTCGTCGGCGGTAAAAGGCTGGCCGTCATGCCACTTCACGCCCGGACGCAGATAAATGGTGTATGTTAATTGGTCTTCAGAGGTTTCGTAATGGGTGGCCAGAGAGGGGGCAATTTCAAAGTTATTGTTGAGTTTAAAGAGCGGTGAATAGACAAGGCTGGTGAGGTCAAGATCAAGGTCGCTGGCGCTGGCCAGAATGGGATTAATGTACCGCGGCTGGCCGACGGCTGCTTCCACGTAACCGCCGCCGGCTTCGGGAACAATGTGGCTATTGCGCCGAACATAACCAGTAACGCTAAAGACTGCCGAGGTAATGAGCACAAGTAATAACACCGTCAGCACCGCTTTCTCCCGCGCTGTCATGTAATCGCGCAGAATAGCTATCCAGGCAACGGCGGGTTGCAACCAGGCGGGTATGGGAATTCGTATCATAGAGGCGCACTGATGATCGTGCGGTCGCTTCCATCCTCCCGCCAGATGGAGGCAAGGCCGTAGTCGTATCGCACCAGGCCCGTTCCGGGACAGGCGGCAGTGTTGCGCTCACCGTTCTTGTCTGTCTCTAAGACAGCATACAGTTCAAAGGTGGACGGGCTTCGTTTCCAGTAGAAGTAATCTTGCTCTTGCCCGGGATAGAGAGGGTCGGCCGGAAACGGCTTATCGGCGTTGGCATATTTTTCATGCTGGGCCCGCAGCGCCGCTTCAATCTGGTCGCGCACCGGACGGTTGTCCGGATCATTCAGGCGGCCGCACCAGGTAGCTTCTTCGTACGGAGGATATGTACCGTGCAGCGATTGGGCGAAGTAAAGGCTTTGTTCAATGTCCTCAATATGGTGTTTTCGCGTTGTATCACGCGCCTGCCGCTCGGCCTTTTCCAGCAAGGCAACCCCGCCAATCACAACGAGCGCCAAGGCAGCGACCAGAGGCAGCAAAGCTGAAGGACGTATGTTCCATTTCGCTCCCGTCCCATTGTGCGGATCAACTGACCCACGCACATGATCCTGGCTTGTCCATCGTAATGGAGATGCCATTCTATCTGATGAAAAGATGAGCGATAGCTATAAGCAGAAATAGGGCAGCTAAACCGATGGTGATACGAAAAATAGTCTTCTCGCTGCCGCGGCGGATGTGGAATCCTTCAGCTCCGCCGCCAAACGCCGACCCAAGTCCGGCAGAGCGGCTTTGCACGAGGATGGCAGCAGCCAGAGCTGTGCTCACTACTATTAGTAGAATATCCAACCAAACCATATATAACTTCCTATAATGGCGAGTCTAGCATGCGTTGGCAAGTATTGACAGATGGGGTTAATAACGTTTTAGCGAAGGGGGAAAGGCGCATGCCTGTATGCGGAGTACATTGACTAGTTACAGATAATCCCGCAATGCTTTTGTTTTTTCCCGGCCTATCACCGCTCTCAATTCCTCATCGCCGGCCGATCGGATTTCCTTGAGCGAGCCGTAACGGTTGAGGAGTCTTTTCTTTGTTTTGGGGCCGATGCCGGGTACTTCATCAAGAATAGAGTGCCGCTGGCGCTGGCTGCGCAGCAGGCGGTGGTACGTCACAGTAAAACGGTGAGCTTCGTCGCGCATGCGTTGGATTAAGTACAGCGCCCTGGAATCGTAGGGCAAGCGGATTGGCTTAGGATTTCCGACAGCGAAGATTTCCTCTTCTCGTTTTGCGATTGCTATGACCGGCGCTATGATTTTAAGCTCATCTAATACCCGCTTGGCGGAAGAAAGCTGACCTTTACCGCCGTCTATTACGATTAAATCGGGCAGGGGCCAGGCGGGGGCGCCGCGGCTGGCAGGCGCTGTGTGTTTCGTTGAGAATCTGCGGCTTAAAACTTCACGTATCATCTTATAATCATCCGGCTGGCCGGCAATTTTGATGCGGAACTTGCGGTATTTGGCAGGGTCAGCTTGTCCGTCAATGAACACTACCATGGATGCGGTGGCGAGCTGTCCCTGAATATTGGATACATCATAGATTTCCACGCGCCGGCTGGATGCGGTTGGGGCAGGTACGCCTACAGCGTGAAATAATTCCTGCATTGCTTCCTGCGCATGGTGCTTTGTTTCAAACCTCGCAGCCTGATCGTCTAATAATTGCCGGGCGTTAGTCTCGCCCATCTTAACAAGCTGGAATTTCTTTCCCCGCTGCGGTGTTGCCAGCACCGGCGGCTTATGTTTGTTCATCCAATTGGCAATAACTTCATGGTCGGCAATAGCAAACGGGATAAGGATGACTGGCGGAATGTTCTGCGCGACTTGATAATACTGGAGTAAAAATTGCCGGAGCGTGTCCTCGGCAGTGGCGACCGCCCGATGGCGCAACAGAAATGTGTTCTTGTTGATAAGCTGTCCCTGGCGGATTTGAAAAATGTTTCCGGCGCTTTGATTGCGCGCGCGCGCGATGCTGACCACGTCGAACGATTCCTCCTTGGGAAGAAATACTTTTTGTGAATCATCAAGGCGCTCAATCGCCTGCACCTGATCGCGGAAGATAGCTGCTTGTTCGAAGTTGTTAGCTCGCGCCGCTTTTTCCATGCCATCACGCAATGTGGCGATAACGTGGTCGCGCTTTCCCTGGAGGAATCGGATAATGTTTTGGATATTGTCGCGGTATTGATTGTCGGGGCTGACGGCATGCCTCGTTTCTTTTTTCGCATGCCCCAGCGAGGCATGCTCAAGGGCCTCGGCCTCCCCGCTTCGCCAAGGCTTCGCGGGGCGCGGCGCTCTCTGCCTGCCCTTGCCCTTCCGTAGCCCCGCCATGCGGGGCAAAGGAGGGTCGGCCTCAGAATCGCGCGCGGAGGCTGCTGTCAGCGGCTGTTCTCCAATAACATTCTCCTTAATTGAGAAGAGAGGGTGCGGGAAGATGATATCATGTGCGGAATCTTTTTCGCCGCGGTGGGGGAAAATGCGCCGCAGGAGCCGCAAGCTAGCCCGTACCGAACGGGCCGAAGAATACGGTCCGAAATAGCAGGCCTTGTCTTTATTTATCCGTCTGGTGAGAAACACGCGCGGTATTTCTTCGCCGGTGGTGATTTTAATGAAAAGGTAATATTTGTCATCACGCAGCACGACATTATATGGCGGCTGATGTTTGCGAATAAGAGTAGCTTCCAGCACGAGGGCTTCGAGCTCATTATCCGTGGTAATTGTTTTGAAGCGGCGAACTTTTTTGACCATCTCCTGTTTAGCCGGATCGAGATCGGGATGAGGTTGTAGGGGGCCCGCCAGCCCAGCGGGTCCGCTCCTCGAACGAGAGCCTCGGAGTCGAAGGCCGTGTTTTGGCGGATAGGTTGCCGGGGGTAGATTTTTGGACAAGCGAAAGTAAGACCGCACCCGGGCGCGGAGCAATTTGGCTTTGCCAACATATAATATGTCCCCTCGCCCATCCTCAAACATGTAGATTCCCGGAGACCGGGGAAGGTTTCTTAATTGTTGCTGCAGAGCTGACATCGAGATGTATATGTACCGCTTATTGGTGTGGAAAACAATTATTTTTTATTGGCTAGCTGTCCTGCTTGATCCGGATCGCCGGATCGGTTATAATCACCGCTATTGCTCAGTTTAGAAATTAGAAATTGGAAAATAGAAATTAGAGGCGAGCAGGACTATTTTCTTGATTTCTAGTTTCTAATTTCTTGATTTCATGGCACAGGAAATCACTATAAAAGGCGCGCGCGTTCATAACCTGCAAAATATCACGGTTAGGATCCCCCGCGATAAACTGGTTGTTATTACCGGCCTGTCCGGCTCCGGCAAATCCTCGCTCGCATTTGATACTTTATATGCCGAGGGGCAGCGGCGCTATGTGGAATCACTCTCGGCCTACGCCCGCCAGTTTCTTGGATTGATGGACAAACCGGATGTTGATCAGATTGACGGCCTCTCGCCGGCTATCTCCATTGATCAGAAATCATCCACGCGTAATCCCCGTTCCACTGTCGGCACCGTGACGGAGATATATGATTACCTGCGCCTCCTGTATGCCCGTACCGGGATCGCGCATTGTCCGCAGTGCGGCCGCCCGATTGAGCGGCAAACGATTAAACAAATGGCGGAGCAGGTGCTAAAGCTGCCGCCCAATTCCCAGCTGCTGATTTTGGCTCCGCTCATCCGCGACCGGAAAGGGGAACACCGGCAGATTTTGCGCGATGCGCGCGCTGCTGGATTTGCCCGCGTGCGAGTGGACGGCACCGTCTATACTTTAGATGAGGCTGATGAGCTTGACTTGGATCGGCAGCGGCGACACAGCATTGAAATCGTTGTTGACCGGTATTTTTTGGAGAGCAAGCCGGATAAGCCTCGTCTGGTTGATTCGCTGGAAACGGCTGTGCAGCACGGCAACGGCTTGGTAATCGTGCAGGAAGCCGACAAAGGACAAGAGTGGCTCTTTTCGGAAGAGTTTTCGTGCCCGGATTGCGGCCTGAGTGTGCCCGCGCTGGAGCCGCGCGATTTCTCGTTTAATTCTCCTCATGGGGCTTGCCCGGATTGCACCGGGCTTGGCACGAAGCGGGATATCGATGCTGATTTAGTCATCCCTAATAAAAAACTAAGCTTGGCTGAAGGAGCGATTAAACCGTGGAGCAAATCCGGCCGTTCGAGGTGGTATGATCGCTTGCTGCGCTCACTAGCTGACGCCAAAGGATTTTCCATGAGCCAGCCGGCCAGCACTCTCTTAGAGCAAAACCTGCGTGACATTCTTTATGCGGAAGACGAGCCGGTTACAGTTCGAACCAGCCGGGGCATTTGGGACACCGTGTATGAAGGGGTGATTCCGCAACTTATTCGCCGGTATAAGGAAACCGATTCTGATCATACGCGTGCCGAGATTGAGCAATTCATGGTAGAGCGTGATTGTCCGACCTGCCAGGGCAAGCGCCTTAAACCCGGTCCGCTGGCTGTTCAGGTCGGTGGAAAGACCATTCATGCGGTCGTGACTTTGGCCATCGATGAAACCCTCGATTTTTTCCAGAAGCTGCAGACGGGGCGCGTGGCAAGTTTCCCCACACAGCATCAGCTCATTGCCAAGCAAATTCTGAAGGAGATCATATCCCGCCTGTTGTTTTTGCAGGACGTGGGCTTGAGCTATATCACGCTGGATCGCCGGGCGGGAACATTAGCCGGCGGCGAGGCCCAGCGCATCCGGCTCGCTACTCAAATCGGATCAGGCCTGGTTGGTGTCCTTTACATTCTGGACGAGCCCTCGGTCGGATTACATCAGCGGGATAATAGAAAGTTGATCGGTACGCTGCAGAATTTGCGGGATCTGGGCAACACCGTAATAGTAGTAGAGCATGATGAGGATACTATCCGCTCAGCCGATCAGGTGATTGATATCGGACCGGGAGCCGGGGAGCACGGCGGCAGGGTGATATTCCAAGGGACGCCTAAGCAACTCGCGCATAGCCGCACCCTGACCGGCAAGTATCTTTCCGGTCGTCTTGGCATTCCTGTGCCGGATACATACCGCCAAGGCAGCGGTAAAAAACTTACCATAGTAAGTGCCTCGGAACACAACTTACAAAATATTACCGTGGATTTTCCGCTTGGCATGCTGGTCTGCGTTACGGGAGTTTCCGGTTCGGGAAAATCGACATTAGTGAACGATATTTTATCGCGCGTGCTGGCGCGCGAGTTTCACCGCGCGAAAACCTCGCCCGGACAGCACAAAGCCATCAAGGGCCTGCAACATTTAGATAAAGTCATCACGATTGACCAGTCACCGATCGGTCGGACGCCGCGCAGCAATTCCGCTACCTACACCGGACTCTTTACTCCCATCCGTGAACTTTTTGCTTCGACCGAAGAAGCTAAAGTGCGGGGGTATAAGGCTGGGCGATTTTCATTCAACGTCAAGGGCGGCCGGTGCGAAGCTTGTCAAGGAGACGGCGTGCTCCGCATCGAGATGCAGTTTCTGCCGGATGTCTATGTGCAGTGTGATGAATGTCACGGCCAGCGGTATAACTTGGAGGCGCTGGAAGTGGAATATAAAGGAGTAAACATTGCCCAAGTGCTGGATATGACGGTTGAACACGCGCTGACATTCTTCCATGCCATTCCGGCCATTCGCGATAAGTTGCAAACATTGAATGACGTCGGCTTGGGCTATATTCACCTCGGCCAGAGCGCGACCACGTTGTCAGGCGGAGAAGCGCAGCGCATTAAACTGGCAACCGAACTCTCACGGCGCGCCACGGGCAAAACGCTCTACATTCTGGATGAACCAACCACCGGTTTGCATTTTGATGATGTCAACCGGTTGCTGGCCGTGCTGCAAAAGCTGGTGGATAAAGGCAACTCTGTTCTGATCATCGAGCACAACCTCGACATTATTAAGTCGGCTGACCATATAATAGATATGGGGCCGGAAGGCGGAGATGAGGGTGGGCGGCTCGTGGCAGCTGGCACTCCCCGGGAAGTGGCTAAGGTCAAAGAAAGCTATACAGGACAATATCTCCAGAAAATGCTAAAGTAGCCGCCGTGCGCCCGGTGCTGCATGGCTTGCGCAATAAAGGGATTGACAGGTTTGTTACTTTAGTGTAATGTAAGGATAGTTCCTTCACAGTATGTAGAAGGTAAACTTTTTTGCAGCGGTGTTTTGGACATGGCCCGCTGCCTGGCCCATCTCACGAGGAGAGGGCATGAACACCATGATAGAACCTATCACCAGGGAAGAGAAATTGGCACGGAAGCTAAATGAGCTGCTGGGAACAGCGTCTGAAGCGCTGTTCCCAGCCGTCGACCGCGTCAGCTTCATTGACCTAGAAAGCTACGAAAAGCTGGTTAAGGGCATGCGGCCCGAGCGGTCATTTGCCGCACTATTTCTTGGTCGGCCGCTGCCAGGCAAGGACCAGGTGCCTCGGTATCTTCGTCAGGCATTTGGACTTGTGCGGGAAGCACTGGCATACGGTGAAGCAGCTGTTGCAAAAGGGTTTCCCGAAACCGTAAAGCCGAAGATTGTCGGTATAAAATACCGCAATGAGGCTAAAGCGGCGGCAGCGGCCGCTCGAGGTGGGATACTGTTTCCCATTGGTTTCTGCGAAGATGCCACATTTATTGTGTTGTCCGTCTAATCGTTGAGCCCGCCGGTGACTTTCACCTGCGGGCAATTTTATGCACGATTCTTTTTCGGATCTTTTTGCTACACTTCATAATAATGACAGCAAGAACAATCATCATGTGGATACTACTGGCAACGGTTGCGGCGCTGGCCGCCGGGTTCCGGATGTATGACATACAGAATTATCCACCGGGATTGTTTCCCGACGAGGCGGCTAATGGTGAAGACGTCTTATTAATTCTTGACGGAGACCTGCGGCCGTTTTATCCGCGCGGGAATGGACGCGAGGCGTTGTTCTTCTATGGGCAAGCCGCTTCGGTAGCGATGTTTGGCATCGGTGTGTGGCAAATGCATGTGGTGGCGGCGGTTGTAGGAATCTTGACTGTGGTTGCCGTGTACTTTGCCACGCACATATTTTTTGGGCGGCTGGCCGGAGCGTTGGCCGCGTTTTTTCTGGCAACCAATTATTGGCATGTCACGCTCTCCCGCACGGGTTTTCGCGCTATTCAGATTCCTTTGTTTGTGGCAGCCTTCACTGCTTTTGCTGGCTATACCATCTGGGCGGTGAAAAAGAAAAAATGGGCACAATCGTATGTGTTTGCCGCGCTGGCCGGCGCTACGTTTATGGCAGGGTTCTACACGTACATTGCCTATCGCGTCATGGTTGGTGTTGTATTGGGCGTCTTTGTTCTGCTCTTACTGGCAGCGATCCATCCGAAAATTGGTTTCCCGCACTTTAAGAGATATGGGGCCCAGATGCTGGTTGCTATCATAGTCGGTGTCATCGT
>CAYJWL010000002.1:15737-50941 GCA_964373855.1 uncultured Candidatus Saccharibacteria bacterium | reverse complement strand
GCTGTGGGGACACTAGAAGCTAGGCTTTGCTTGTGCCTAATGTGCAGGATTGTCTTTTGGCCCTAGCCAGTAAAGGGTACTTGACAGAATAATTTTTTTGTGTACAATATAGAGTTAGGCTGATTTTGGTTGGTCTTTTTCAAGGGAGGCTCCACGATGGAGGAATTGCTTGGGGTTTTGCTGGTTCTGGCTGTGATGTTGACCGCCCTTGGGGTGATGGCCTATCCACTGGGAGGACATCCCTTCTGGTGGGCAAAGTGGCTCCGGAAAGGTATCGTTAGTATGTTCCGTGCAATCTCGCGCCAGCTCTATAGATGGGCGCGAGATATCCGGCGGACACGAGGGCGGTGGTATCTCCGCCCCGCGCTCTTGCTCCTCTCGCTGCCGCTTGGCGTCGGTGGTTTATTAACCTCGATCCCAGCGGAAATACTGGGAGGAGGAACTAAGAAGAAATGAACGAAGCACATTCCGCGGTTCTCGATTCGAGACTCGCGGATATTTTTTGTTTCTTGTTTTACTGATTACTCATTACCGATTACCAGTTACAATGAATATATGCCCGAACGGACGCCTAAGGAGAGGGAGAGGTTGATGTTTGACACGCCTGAAGCCGCGCAGGAGTTTTCCGAGCGCGTGGCGGACCGTGTGGCGTTGGCACAACAGCCGGGAACAACCAAGAAAAAAGAGATTGTAGCTGAGGAAATAGCGGAGGAGTTCGCCAAGCAGGGCGAGCCAGTAGATTTGATTCGTCATCCCTGGGATCACACCCAAGCTGAACATGCCGAGGTACAAACGTTGGTGAATCTGGCGTTCGATAAGGATTTACGCTCGGCCCTGCAGAGCGCCAAGGCGAGTTCGCATTATCCGCGCAACCTTGATCTTTTTCATGATGTGTTAACTACCGAGATGTACCGACTGTTACAGGAGCAGCAGGTCAATAAACAGCCTTTGGCTGTCTGGACTCTTACTGTCATCGCGGTTGTGTTGGGTACGCTCCTCTTGATTATTTTGCTGTTTATTTTCTAGAGACAGATTATCGGCATGGCCTTTCTCCTCGCCCTTCTTGGTTCCGCCGTTTTACTCGGCGCGGCCAGCGCACTTATCTTGTTTTTATGGCGCACGCTCCGGGATCACGCACACCTGCGCCGCAGTTTGGATGTCCAAATGCTGCAAGTACTGCTGCCCAAAGATATCGAACCGGAAGAGCGGGAGGAAGGGATCGGCGAGCAAATCAGGGAGCGTATTGCGGTGGCCGAGCAGTTTTTTTCCACATTATCTAACTTGCCGACCAGTGCGTGGGATCGGCTGGTCTATGGCCGGCCCATTATTGTCTTCGAGATTTTGGCGCGCAATGACGATGTTATTGTTTTTTTGGCGGGCACCGAACGACGGTATGTTGATCACCTGGAAAAACAAATTTATGCTCATTATCCGGAGGCAGAAGTTTCCCTGGCTTCTGACTACACGATATTCGAGCCGGCCGACGCCATTCGCACCGGCACATTGCGGCTGCGCAAACCCCATCATCTGCCGCTCGCGACGTATGCCGAACTGGAAGCAGATCCGATGCAGGCCTTAACCGGCGCGCTGGCAAAAATCCAGAACAAAGACTCGGCCGTTATTCAGTATGTGTTGCAGCCATCCGCACGACGGGCGGCACGCCGCGCCGGTAAAGCCACACAGCGTACAATCCGCGGGCGACAGGCAGATGTCGGGTCACGTTCGATCAACCAGCTAGGACAGGCAGTACTGAAATCAGCGGGTCAGCGGGAGAAACAGCGCCAAGAGACCGCCCAGTTGACCCAGCGCCAGCAGCAGCGGGTTGAGCTGGTTGAAAAGAAAATGTCCCAGCAGCAATTTGATGTAAATATCCGGGTGGGGGTATCTGTCCGCCAGCCGGACGAAGCCGAACGGGTATTCAATGCCATCACCGGGGCATTCGCTCAATATAATTTTCCTGATTTAAATTCTCTCGGGGTTAAAGTGCCGCGGCGTCCGCGCGGCTTCTTGCAGGATTTAATATTCCGCCTGCCCCGTCCGGGCACCGCCAACACGCTTAGCACGACCGAGCTGGCGTCTTTATTCCACTTTCCCTTGCCGACAACAGCTACGCCGAATATTCTCTGGCGTGGCGCGAAAATTGCGCCTGCACCCAGCGATCTGCCAACCACCGGTGTGATGCTCGGTACTAATGTTTACCGCGGCATTGCCACTCCTGTGTACTTGGCCGGCGGTGACCGCCGCCGACACCTCTACCTCATCGGGCAGACCGGCACGGGCAAGACGACGCTGTTCCTGAACATGATTCTTCAGGATATCCGGCAGGGGCACGGCGTGGGCGTGGTTGACCCCCACGGTGATTTGATCGAGGATATTCTGTTGCACGTTCCGCCGGAGCGCCAACAGGACGTGATTTTATTTGACCCGCGCGATGTGGAGCGCCCCCTGGGTTTTAATATTCTTGAAGCTTCTGATCCCGCGCAAAAGGATCTGATTGTCAATGAAGTGGTGCAAATTTTACAAAAGTTGGCGGCGCGTCTCAATCCGGAATCCATCGGTCCGATGTTTGAACACTATTTGCGCAACGCCCTGCTGGCACTGGTAGAAGACTCTAACGCGACCTTAATTGATGTCCCGCGCATGTTTGTTGATCAGGAGTTTCGCCAATCCGTTCTGGCTGCGAACGCTAACCCCACCGTCCGCCAGTTCTGGGATAAAGAGTTTACCCAGTCCCAGCGCGGTCAGTTGTCCGCTGATATGTTAAGTTATGTTATCAGCAAGCTGGGCCGATTTATCAGCAATGAGCTGGTGCGCAATATGATCGGCCAGGCGCGTTCTTCCTTTGATGTGCGGCGCGTGATGGATGAGAAAAAAATTCTTTTATGTAACTTGTCCAAAGGCATGCTGGGCGATATCAATTCAGACCTGCTGGGATTTGTCCTGGTGTCGAAAATTCAAATAGCAGCCTTGGGGCGAGCTAACATGCCGGAAGAGCAGCGATCGGATTTTTACCTGTATCTTGATGAGTTCCAAAACTTTACGACTGATAGCATCGCCACCATATTATCGGAAGCCAGAAAGTACCGGCTCAACCTCAATTTGGCCCATCAGTTTATTAAGCAGCTGGATGAGCCTATCCGCGATGCTGTCTTCGGCAACGTGGGCACGATCGTCAGCTACCGGATTGGTGTCGAGGACGCTGAATTTATGGCCAAACAATTTTCCCCGGTTTTCGCCGAGTACGATCTGATCAACCTGCGCCGCTTCACGGCCGCCGTCCGCTTGTTGGCGCACGACGCTCCCCAGCGCGCCTTTAGCTTGTCTGTACCCCCGCCGCCGGCCCAGGGCGATGCCGATGGCCGGGAGGCCATGCGATCCCATTCCCGGCAAGCCTACGGCCGCGCCCGCAGTCAGGTGGAGCAAGAGATACTGGCGCGGTTCCAGTATGGTACG
Source organism: uncultured Candidatus Saccharibacteria bacterium (assembly GCA_964373855.1). GTDB lineage: Bacteria > Patescibacteriota > Andersenbacteria > UBA10190 > UBA10190 > CAYJWL01. Next base: position 47,488 of record CAYJWL010000002.1, on the reverse strand, counting down.
TCCGCCTCGCAGCCTACGCCCCCTTCGGGCGGGAGCAGCGATTATATGAGCGAATCGCTGTTTGACGTTCAGTAAAACCTCGGCGCTTGCTAGAACCGGTTGTGGTCACATCTCTGGCAAGTGTATGATGAACCTCATTATACGTGCCCTAATCCTTTACATGTTTATATGACGGAGGAAAAAGATACTGCCAAACAGGCCAAGCCAACAGTTGAGCTGCAATCCAATGAGACCCAGTTGCGCCGGGCTTTAGGTTATGACCAGAAGCCAGATTGGTACAAAGATCCCAAAGCGCTGTCGATTGTTGGCGGTATTATCTTAGTCGTCATTGTCATGGCGGCCGGCACTTGGGCCGGTTTGCGCAAGAAAAATCTTGCGAGTGAAGATAGCCGCAATTTTTTCGAAAACCTGCCGTTATCAAATATTAAAGATGTGGTAGCGCCGACCACCAGCGGCCTTTCCGGGCGAACCTGCGAGGATCCGAACCGACGTCCGATCGGTGTTATGCTGGCGGGTGATCCTATTAACCGTCCCGTGTCAGGCTTTGCTCAAGCGGATTTGGTGTTTGAGTTGCCCGTGTTGGTTAGTGATGTTACGCGGCTGCTGGCTGTGTATCAGTGCGGCCGGCCGGGGGACATTGGTTCCGTTCGCAGCGCCCGGCACGACTACCTGTTCTTAGGAGAAGGGGTCGATGCTATTGTCGGTCACTGGGGCGGCAGCTACCATGCCCTTAATCGTATTGCTGCGGGCGAGTTTCAAACCATTAATGCTCTAACTAATCCGCACAACGCTTATTTCCGCAAAAGTCATTTACCGCCGCCGTACAACGGATTCACGACGTATGAAAATCTCTGGAACGCCTTACAAAAGCTCGGATACCGCACCACCACTGAATTTAACGCCTATGCCTTCAAAGACGACCCTCCGTCAGAGCAGCGAGGGGCGGCTGGTACGCTAACAGTTGGCTGGCCTGGACAGTTCCGCGTGCACTACGAATACGATCCGGCAGCAAACCGATACCAGCGATTCTGGGCCGGGACCAAGCAGCTGGACGGAGAAGATAACAGCCCGGTAGCTCCCAGTGTGGTTGTGATTATGCGTGCTACCAATCAGTTTGCTCAAGGACCGGGCGGATATAACGACGTGGCCATTGAAGGAGAAGGCGAGGCGGCTATCTATCAGGATGGGAGAGAAATTAAGGGACGGTGGCGAAAGGACGAGCGTTATAAGAACGACCCCGTTCACTTTTTAGACGAACAGGGCAACGAAATAACCTTTACGCGCGGCCAGATTTGGATTATGGCAGTTGAACCAAACACTTCAGTGACGTGGGAGCCGGAAGCGCTATCTACAAGTCCGGCGCAGTAAAAGAGAGCTGGTAATCTTATTTGCCGCTGGTGATGCGAATTAAGGGTCCTGATGAGCGCGGAATATTTATGAGTACTTATGGTGTGAAGGCGAGCAGCCGGCCGTTGCCTGCGCTCCGACTTAAGCTCATCGAAGTCCGAAGCCCCGCTGGAAGCGGGGCGAAGGCAGGATCCGCGGCAGGTCAGGAGAGATAAATTGGTGTGGCAGTAGAGCCAGTAATATATGATCAGATATTTTTACGGTGATGATACCTATGCAGCGCGCCAGGCTATTGGCCGGCTTGCCCAAGAACAACAGGCGGACATCCGCTGGATAGATCGAGAAGATCTTGAGCTTCGGGGGTCTGCTCTGTTTGAGCAAAGCAGCGGATTGTTTGGCAAGCACGTGCCGGTTATCCGGGATATTGCCGCTATGCCTAAACGGTTGCAAGAAGTTATCATTCAACTGGCTCGTAAACCCCAGGCAACGGTAGGCGTAGTCTGGGATCGGCAGGCGCCCGATAAGCGCTCGGCAGTATTCCACGCCCTTAAGAAAAACAGTCAGGAATTTTCTCCCCCGCCAGCTGCGGTTATAGTGACGTGGCTGGCGGAGGAAGCACTCCGGCGCGGCGGCAAGGTGGATCGGGCTGCAGGACAGCTGCTGGTTGAGCGGATTGGCACAGATCGCTGGCAGTTATTATCGGAGACAGACAAGTTGCTTCTTACCAACGATGTCATTACTCGCCACATTGTTGAAAACGACGTACCGGAGGGAAGCAAAGGTGCCGATGTGTGGGTATTGTTGCGAGCTTTGTCAGCAGGTAATAAGGCCGAAGCGGCCAGAGAAATGGAGTCAATACTGGCGGCCGGGGGAAGCGAGCTGTACATCATCTCGATGTTGGGCTATCAGCTACAGACACTATTCAGTATTCGGGAAGGCATTGACCAAACATTCAATGCGGCGCAGATTGCCTCGCAGCAGGCCATCAATCCGTATGTGGTTCAGAAGAATATGTCAGCCGCCAAAAGGTTTTCGGCGCATGAATTGATTGCAGCCATGACGAAAATAGTGGCCTGTGATTTTGCTATTAAGCAGGGGCAGATTGATGCCCGCACCGGATTAATTATGCTCATTACCAGCCTGCTGCAAAAGCCGAACCCGGCTGTGGCCGGCTCGTAGAGCTGTTTCCGGTACAGCGGCTTACGCGCTGAGTTTTGCTATGACTTTTTGCAATCGAGATTTTTTACGAGCGGCTTTATTGCGATGGATGATATGGTGGCGGGCGGCGCGATCTAGTATGCTGGCGGCTTTGACGAAAGCTGCCTGAGCTTCTTTTTGTTTGCCCTCAGCAATCGCATCGCGGACGGCGTGCAGAACAAAGCGCAGCTTGCGCCGCCAGCGGTCGTTGATAATACGCTGGCGCTGGCTGGCCCGTAATGCTTTTTTGGCTGCGTCAAGTTGCGGCATGATAGCTAACGCTTAATGGCAAAGGTAAAAGTCGAAAGTTAATATTGCTGGAGTATGGCAAAAAGATCTCGAGAAGTCAAGGGTTGAGAATTTTGATTGCTCTTAAGAAGGTGGGGGCGGAGGTACAGCTGCCAATGCCAACCAGAGAGTTTTTCTCGTTCATTAAACGGACTGGCTGGCCGGGTGGCAAGTGCTCCAGCCAAGGAATAGCAATTCCCTGCTGAAGTTTTGCGACGTTCGCCTGATTGAGCATGATAGCGGGCAAATGGGAAATAAGTTCTTGGGGTGGCACAAGGTGGGTGAGTAGATCCTGGGGGGTAAGGTTTTTGAGCAATATGGAATGTTTAATGTCAAATTGCCCAATTGCTGTACGTTGTAACGTTGATACATAGGCGCCGGTTTTTAAGACTTCACCGATATCACGTGCCAGCGCGCGAATATATGTGCCGCTGCTGACTATGGCCTCAACCTGCAGTCGCGGATAAGTGTATGTTAGTAATGTTATTTCATGAATCCTGACGGTGCGCGGGCTAGCCAGCACCGGCTCCCCTGCCCGGGCGTATTCATACAGTTTTTTGCCTTTTATTTTAACTGCGGCGTAGGCAGGCGGTACTTGGTGCTGCTCCCCTACAAACGTACGCAACATTGAACTTACTTCTTTCCGCGTGGGTACCGGCGGATTTGCCGTATCGTCTACTATTCCGGTTATATCATCTGTATTGCTGGTGGCGCCGAGCGTGAATTCGGCGGTATATGTTTTTGGCAGTGGCAGCACGTATTCGCCCAGCCTGGTGGCTGAACCAATCAGGATCAGCAGCACTCCGGTTGCGAACGGATCAAGCGTCCCGGCATGCCCCACCTTTGGCTGGTTGATCAGTCTGCGAATCTGCTCGACAACATCGTGCGAGGTTATCCCCTTCGGCTTATTGATGTTGAGCACGCCGCTTATGCTGTGATTAGATTTGGACATGATGAACACTGTAATGTACCTTGTCTTTATTACCAATTGTGAATATCTAACGGTATGGCGAAACAGGCCTTAATAACAGGTATTACCGGCCAAGACGGCTCCTATCTGGCCGAGCTGCTTTTGGCGAAGGGTTACAAGGTGTTCGGTCTTCTGCAGCGCAGCGCCACCGACCAGTTTGAGAACATCCGGCATATTTTGGATGATGTCACATTAATCACCGGCGATTTAGCAGACAGCTCCTCACTGGTACGGGCAGTACAGCAATCGGAGCCGGATGAAGTCTACAATCTAGCCGCTCAGTCATTTGTTCATGCCAGCTGGGATCTGCCGCTCTTAACCGGCGATGTTACCGGCGTGGGGGTAGCTCGCATCCTTGAGGCCGTGCGTACGGTTAAGCCCGAGGCGAAGTTTTATCAGGCCAGCAGCAGCGAAATGTTCGGCAAAGTGGTGGAGACTCCCCAAAAAGAAACCACCCCGTTTTATCCCAGGAGTCCCTATGGAGTGGCGAAAGTTTACGGCCATTGGGCCACGGTCAATTACCGGGAAAGCCACAACATGTTTGCTGCTTCAGGCATTCTGTTTAATCATGAATCCCCCCGCCGCGGCCGTGATTTTGTGACGAGGAAAATAGCGACAGCGGCTGCCCGCATTAAGGCGGGTTTAGAAAAAAAGCTGCCGCTGGGCAATCTTGATGCCAAGCGGGACTGGGGATTTGCCGGCGATCACGTGAAAGCTATGTGGCTCATGCTCCAGCAGGAAAAACCGGAAGATTATGTTGTGGGTACGGGAGAAAATCATTCGGTCGGAGAATTTGTTGAATTGGCCTTTACCCATGTTGGTCTTAACTGGCGCGATTACGTAGTTGCGGATGAGCGCTTCATGCGGCCGGCGGAGGTGGATATTCTGCTGGCCGATCCCAGCAAAGCCAAGGCGGTACTCCATTGGCAGCCGGCGGTGACCTTTACGGAGCTTGTTGACATGATGGTTGAAGCTGAATTAAAACAGGTAAAAAATCAGTAAACGCAGCGTCTTATATTACCTCCAGACTCGCGTATGGCTCATCAGCATATAGTTATTACCGGAGGCGCGGGGTTTGTTGGAAATTATCTTAGGCAGGAGTTAGCCCAACAGTGGCCGGAAGCGAATATCATTTCCTGGGATTTACCAGAAGTTGATATTACTAAGCCGGCAACCTATGCAGGACAGCTCAAAGAGCTGCAGCCCAAGTGGGTGGTGCATTTAGCCGCCATTAGCTCTGTTACTGCCGCCGGCCGGGAGCCTGAACTGACGCGGCGCGTCAACGTTGCCGGCACCGAAGTATTATTGGCGGCTATTGAACACACCAGCCCTAATACAAAAGTGTTTATTACCAGTACGGCGGATATTTATGGCGCGATCTCACAGGCCGGTGCGGGGCCGGTAGCCGAGCTGCCTCTCGATAAAGCTATCCCGACAAATCCTTATGCCGTTAGTAAAAAAGCCATGGAGCTATTGATCCAGGAGAAATATGCGGAGCGATCACTGTGCGTCCGCTCCTTTCCCCACTTCGGGCCCGGCCAAAAGAAAGGGTTTGTCACGGCTGATTTTGCCAGCCAGATTGCGGCCATTGAGATCGGCCGGCAGGAACCGGTGATACAGGTTGGTAACCTCTTAGCGCAGAGAGATTTTACGGACGTCCGCGATGTTGTGCGGGCGTACCGCTTACTGATGGAAAGAGGGATATTCGGCCGGGCCTGCACCGCCAAGGAGAGCGCCAGCGGAATTTGCGGCATCTATCATGTGGCCTCGGGGCGGGCGGTTAGCATCCAATTCATTCTTGATACGCTGTTGGCTATGAGCACGGTCAAGGTCACGGTCGAACAGGATTCCGCTTTGCTGCGGCCATCAGATACACCGCTGCTGGTCGGCAACGCGGCCAAATTACGGCGAGACACCGGGTGGGTACCGGCCATTGCTCTCAAGGATTCGCTGCGCGATATCCTCAACCACTGGCGGCAGCGGGTTGCTTAAGCGGTGTTTTAGGGCAGCTTGTAGAGAGTGTAGCCGGCGTGTTGCATCACGGGCGACCAGTCTGCGCGCACTACAATCGGCGCAAAGGCACTCGTCTCGATCGGGCCGATCAGCACGTAATCAGGTTGTGTTTCCGCCAATGCCTCCGCCCGTCCTTGAAAGAAACTGGCCAGCGCCGCCTCGCGCTGCCACGGCCGTCCGCCGTGGCTCCACACATGGGCACTGTAACCCAGATACCGCGGCCGGCCGGCCAGCACAACCGCGGAGTTATGAATGGGAGCAGTAGCAATGCTGGCTCCGGGGCGCGTTACCTCTTTTATTCGCTGGGCCGTTTCTATGCTTGCCCTATCCCATTCGATCCAACGGGCGGCGGTGGGCAGTGTGATTTTCCAAATGTCCAGGCTAGCCGATAGCGTGTGAACAACCATGAGCACAATGACCGCTGCCTTCAGTATGGTGTTGCCATGTGCCCAGGCACGGTGTGCCAGCCAGCCGATCAGCGGCAATGAGAATATGAGCCAAAACACGAGAATTTTAAAATTATCCCAGACCCACGGTGCAAACAGGAACAGATTCCCCAGCCCGAGCAGAACCAGGCCGGCTGCGGCCAGATGTTTGGCGGCGCGCGGCGCTTGTGTGAACATTCCCCAGACCGCCAGTGGGATGAGAAGACCGGTATTTTTGAACCAGAAAGCGAAGATATTTTCTTGACCGGCCGTCCAGCCCGGAGCGAAGCGCAGAAATGATCCGCCTTGCTGTTCGCCGGTTAGGTAATATAGCACTTCAGGTATGCCAAGCAGCAGAGCGGGAGTGGCGAAATAGAGCCAAAGCCGGCCTGGCCTTAACAAGTAAAGAGCGATAATGGCAGGCACAAGGACAAGGACAGTATGGCCGTGAAAAAGCGGCAGCGCGCCGGCAAGAATACCCGCGGCCGCATAAGATGACGCCCGCTGGTGTGGATCGGGTCGGAGTAAAAGTAGGATAGCGAACGCCAGCGGCAGGCCAAACAGAAACGATCGCTGCGGCAGCAGCAATGTTGTAATGGGGTTAAGGAAATGCCAGCCGGCTTCATCAGTGCCGACTCCGGAATAATCGCGGGCGGGCAGATGGATGAGAAATTCTGCGACGGAGGCGCCGCTGTCTTTCAGATCATCAGCCCAGCGAATCCAGCCGAAGGTTGCTCCGCCAAAGAGCAGTAAGAGGAGAGCGGCGCTGGCCGCGACTTTGTTGTTGCTTGTATATTCTCGTGCCAGACAAAAGAAGAGGGTGAGGAGAAGAGGTATCAGCAGCAAGGCTGGCAGGTTGACGCTGGTCGGAAGCGAGGCGCCGGCAACCAACAGAATGGCGCTGAAAAAATTGCTGAGAAACGGGTAGGTGAGTTTTGTGTCCGCAAAAATTGGATTTTCCGGCGGGAAGGATTGTCCCTCGGCAAACATTGTAATGTTGGCGAGGTGCCAGCCGATATCGCCATAGGCATTGATAATCCCGGTAAACAATCCATCCGGGCGTTCCATCAACAGCTTGGGCGCGATGAGGCTAAACAATAGCAGGAGAATGATAAACACAAGCATGGTTGTTTTATCCAGGGGCAGCTTAATCCACTCTTGCCAGGCGCCCCGCTTCACCAACCAGGCCGCGGCCGCAGCAAAAATAAACAACTCGGCTATGATAAACTTGGCCTGTAAACCTGTAGCCAGGCTCGCGACATAGGTTAGGGTTGTGAAGAGCGACAGGCCGGCAATTGTGCCCACAAGCAGCACCGTCATTTTTTCGGACATTGCTTTGAACCAGCTAAGGACGAGGGCGCCCAGGATCGCGGGAACGGCGAAAATAAAGACCAGCAGAATCATATCAGTGTTCTATAATAAGACCGTGGATCTATGCAAGTAACTTTCTATGGCGCGGCCGGCGGCGTAACGGGCAGCCGGCATGTGGTGGACTTAGGCGATAAGAAAATCCTGCTTGATTGCGGCATCTTTCAGGGCTTGCCGGATGTGCGGGAGCGAAACCGCAGTCTCCCCTTTCCGCCGGAATCAATCGCTTATGTCATATTATCTCATGCTCACTTGGATCACAGCGGCATGCTGCCTCTGCTGGTCAAGCGAGGATTTGCCGGCCCGATCTTGGCTACGCCGGCCACGGCCGATCTGGTTCGGCTTATGCTTGCCGATAGTGCCGGGATTGAAGTTCAGGATGCCGAATACCGCGCCCGCCACCATGTTGGGGCGCCGGATGAACGCGTGCCGCTCTTCACACCTGCCGATATCCCGGCCACCATGGAGCGCTTTGTCAGGGTAGATTACGTACGCAAGACGGGGGGCTGGTATGCCATTGAACCGGGCCTGCGGCTAAAATTTTATGATGCCGGCCACATATTGGGCTCGGCTGTCACGGTGCTTGAATGGGACAGTGCCGACGGCAAAAAGCATCTGGCCTACACTGGCGATGTCGGTCCCGACGATGTGCCACTGCTGCACCCGCCGCACGTGCCGCAAGAGGATCTCCCGACCTTACTATTGGAAAGCACATACGGCAGCCGCCAGCATGAACCGCTTGATATAACCTTGAAGCGTTTGGCCGAGGCGATTAATGAGGTGTGCGCCCGGGGCGGGAAAATGATTGTGCCCGCGTTTTCTCTGGGCCGGACGCAGACGCTCGTTTATTTTGCTCATAAACTAACCGATGAAGGCAAAATCCCGCGCTTCCCTATTGTTGTTGATTCGCCGCTGGCTACAGATATTACCGAAGCCTACGATAGTCACGAGCGGGATTATGACGAGGAAACCGCGAGCGATTTTCAAGGCGATGATCATAATCCGCTTATCTTCCGCAACCTATCGTTCACGCGGTCGGTGGAAGAATCAAAGGCGCTCAACATGAAGCCGGGACCGATGATGATTATAGCCTCGTCGGGCATGATGACAGCTGGCAGAGTAGTTCATCACTTACGGCATACCATCGCCGATGCCAAAAATGCGCTGTTCATCACCGGCTATCAGGCGGAAGGGACACTGGGCCGGCAAATTCTGGAGGGAGCCAAGCGGGTTGAGCTGTACGGCGACTGGTTTGACGTTCGTGCCCAAGTTTTGCTTTTTAATGAATTTTCGGCGCACGCTGACCGTAACCAGCTGCAAAAATATGCTGAAGGCATACAGGGCTTAAAAAAGGTGGTGCTGGTGCATGGCGAGCCGCACCAAGCGGACGATCTGAAAGCCCAGCTGTTGGCTGCTCATCCGGAATGGGAAGTCGTTCGCCCGCAAGAAGGAGAGAGTATTCAGATATAAGCCGTATGCCGGAAGTTTTATTGCTGCTTCTTCCAGCGCTCATGCTCTGGATGCCACTGCTTATTGTGCTCAATGGCTGCTTCAATATCACTTAGCCGCCGCTCCATACGCAGCTGATTCCCCTTGCCGACAAAGCGATTGGCCGCCAATACACCGCAAATATAGCCCGGCCCGAAACCAATGAGCAGATAGAGGCTAACGAATGCCACTGCCCGCAACAGACGATCAAGGAGTTCAATTTGCTCTACCGCTAAGGCCATATGTCGCCATCAGTAGCGCAGTCTTTTGCCCGCCTGCGCTACCAAGTACGTAATGACAAAACCGATTGTGGCACCCGTTACAAAGAAGGCTCCCCAGAGCAATAGATGATCCCAGAAAGTCAACATAGTATAAGCGTAAAGCGTACAATGAAAAGCGCAAAGCCAAAGAATGTTATTGTAAGAAGGTGCGGTTGATTGATATAACAAGGCCTCTTCGCCCGGGCATGGCTATCTATCCGGGAAACCCGGAGGTGAAATTCGAACAAGTGGCACCAGCCAGTTCGAGTTCGAGCGCGCTGACAAAAATCACGCTTGGTTCTCATACCGGCACACACATTGATGCGCCTTCCCATATAGAGCTGGGCGGAGCGGGCGCAGGCCGGTATACACTGGAAGGCATGAACGGCCCGGCAGAAGTTATCCAGATTTTAACGGCTCAACGAGTGATCGGTGCGGCGGATCTGCCGTCTACCAAGCAGCCGCGCGTCCTCATTAAGACAACAAATTCTGATGGTAATGTTGATGTCTTCGATCCTGACTTCGTGGCGCTGGCCGAAGATGCGGCCGAAGAGTTAGTGAAAAGAAACATATCGTTAGTCGGCATTGATGCCCCCTCCATAAAGAAAAAAGGCGTTAAGGATAAAGTGCACGAAATTTTCCTTAACGCCGGAATTGTGATTTTGGAAGGCCTGTGGCTGGTCGATGTGCATGCTGGCCAATATGAACTCCTTTGTTTGCCGCTGCCGGTTGATCTGGATGGCGCGCCAGTGCGGTCTGTTTTATTCCTGCCCAACAGGTGATGGGAGGAAGACGGTTTGGGTGTCTTCCCGAAAGGCAAAACAGAGCGGATTAGATGAATCATATTTTGATGAGAAGCGGCACAGGAAGCGCATGCCAGCTTTGACACACGCTTGCTCAATCTCTTTGATGTGCAGGGCACCATCTTTGTCTTCAATCCATTGTTTTATGGTTGATCCCATGCCTTCGCGATCAATATTCTGATGATTGGGAAAGAGCACGATGTATTTCATGTTTTTTTTCTCCGCGTTGGGCAGTGCAGTCACGCTGGACAGGATGAAGCGAGTATACTACACATACCGGTATGTCAAAAAAGGTACAGCCGCTTGTGGTTGGTGGTCGGCAAATAGGCCCGGGTGAGCCTGCTTTTATCATTGCCGAAGCGGGCATTAATCACAACGGCAGCCGTCGGCGGGCCAAGCAGTTAATTGATGCCGCCGCGGCTGCCGGCGCTGATGCGGTCAAGTTCCAAAAGCGCAATTTAGCCGAGGTCTACCAGCGAAATATATTAAATAATCCAAACAGCGGCGAGCAAAAATACCAGTACCTTATTCCCCTCTTGAAAGAGTTTGAGCTCGCCGATGAAGACTTTGTGGAGCTGGAGAAATATACGCAAAAAAGGGGAATAATGTTCCTGGTAAACCCGTGGGATAAGGTCAGCACCGACCAGATTGAAAAGCTTCTCCATGTACCACTGTATAAAGTAGGCTCTCCCGATTTTACGAATAATGAGCTCATAGAATATATTGCCCGCACGAGCAAGCCGCTCATTCTTTCAACTGGGATGGTAGAGGAAGAGGAGATTCAAGTCGGCGTTGAGTTTGTCAGAAGCCTCGGCGTACCGTTCGCGCTGCTGCACTGCAACAGCACCTACCCGGCTCCGTTTGATGAAATCAATCTTCGCTACATGGAAAAGCTGGCCGCGCACAATGTGCCGGTGGGATACTCCGGCCATGAGCGGGGCATCGCGGTCTCCATCGCGGCTGTCTCGCGCGGTGCGTGCATTATTGAGCGGCACATCACGGTTGATAAAACATTGGAAGGTCCGGACCACAAAGCTTCCCTGCTGCCGGATGAGTTTCAAGATATGGTTGAAGGTATCCGGCAGGTAGAGCTGGCTATGGGAGAGGCTGTCAAGCATCTATCTCGCGGCGAGATCATGAACCGGGAGATTTTAGCAAAGAGTATTGTCGCCGCGACATTTATTGCAGACGGGGCAGTCATAACCCGGCCCATGCTCACGACCAAAAGCCCGGCGAAGGGTATCTCTCCCCAGCGCATGGCTGAAGTTGTCGGCATCAGCGCTCCTCGGGATATTCCGGCAGGCGAGGCAATAACGGAAGATGATCTCACCGCCGACACGATTTTAGAAACATTTGATTCCAGCAACATCCCGTGGAAGTGGGGGCCGGTCGTGCGCTGGCATGATTTCGAGCAGTACCTGCGCTACCAGCCGCAGCTGTTTGAGTTTCATCTGTCCGATAAAGATTTGGATGAAAAGGTGCCAAAAGGAAAATGGCCGCAGCAAGTTGCGGTCCACGCGCCGGAATATATGAAGCGCCATTACTTGAATCCAGCATCGGCAGACAAGGCAGAAAGACAGCTGGCAATTCAGACGTTGCAGCGCGGAATCGATACCGCACGAAAGTTGTCCGGATCGTTTCAAGGGGTGCCTAAATTTATTGTTCATCCCGGCGGGATTACTTTGCAGCCATCAGAAAACCCACGGAAACTTCTAGAGCGCTTCGCCGATACATTGCGCCAGCTGAAAACTGATGGGATTGAGGTGCTCCCGGAAAATTTACCGCCACGGCCGTGGGTCTTTGGCGGCGAGTGGATCACTAACATCTTCATGCTGGCCGACGAAATCAAATCGTTTTTAGATCAGACAGGGTACAAGATGTGCTTTGATGTCTCCCATGCCGCGCTCGCCTGCAATGTATATAAGGCAGATTTGGTTGCTATGATCGAAACGCTTCTTCCCTACACCCGCCATTTGCATCTGGCGGATGCTGCCGGCATTGGGGAAGAAGGATTGCAGATCGGCGAAGGCTCCATTGACTTCCAAAAAGTGCTTGCCCCGCTGGCCGGATACGAGCACACGATGGTTCCGGAAATTTGGCAGGGACACTTGCACGGCGGCAAAGGATTTTTGCAGGCGATGAATCATTTAAAGCCATACATGAGGTGAGCAGTATGAAGAGCATTAGTAAAAATTCAAAATTAATTTTCCCCTTGCTTTGAGCTTTTCACTTTTAGCCTTACGCTTTAGCTATGTTTCGTTTAGAAAAATTCTACCCCGAAGGGTTCAACCCGCAGCAGTACTGGGATGATAAATATGCTAAGGAGCATATCGCCGGGAAGTCCAGTGATGAATTCCGCAAACAGGGATTTTGGCCTCTGCTTGAACGACATCTTAACAAAGGCAAGAGCTACCTTGATGCCGGCTGCGGAATCGGCGGCTGGATTATCTTCTTAAAGGAGCAGGGGTATGAAGTTGAAGGCATTGATATCGCTACCCGAACCATCCGGGCGCTCACTGAATATGACCCCGATTTAAAACTGAAAGTTGCCGGGGTGACGGCTATTCCCTATCCCGATGCCAGCCTTGATGGCGTGCTGGCAATCGGTGTGCTGGAGTATGTCGATGGGAAAGTTCCGGAAGCAATGAAGGAGGTTCATCGGGTCTTAACAGATGGCGGCATGTTTTTTCTTGAAGTGCCCATCGCCAACACACTACGGAAGCTGTTTTATATCCCGCTAAAGAAAATCGAGAAAATTATTCGACAGGGCCAAGGCAAACAGGCAACATTTTCCAATTACCTCTTTGATCGGCATGACTTACGGAATATTCTTAAAGCAGCCGGGTTTGAGGTGACAGAAATACAGCCGCACGAGTTGCCCGAAGCCGACAGTCACTATGGACTGTACATTGATTGGCCGATCTTGCGCGGCAGCGAACCATACAAACTGAACGCACTCGGGCGGGCAGTGAAATCAATGCTCAATGCCGTCTCACCGTGGATCGCTTCAACCGGAGCAGTGGTGGTAGCGCGCAAGCGCGCTGGTAATTGGTAATCTGTAATTTGTAATCTGTACTATGGAAAATGAATCTAAATTCAGCTTAAAAAACAAGTCAGTGTTGATCACTGGAGGCGCTGGATTCTTGGGTACATATTTTGTTCATGCCCTCTCCTCTGCCGGTGCGCCGGTCGCTATCGCGGAAATAGGTGGAGCTTTGGCGGCAGCACAAGAGCTGGCCAAAGTAATATCCGGTCAGGGCGGTAAAGCAGTGGCGGTAGAGATGGATGTAACTGATCCCCCTTCGGTTGAAAAGGGTTTTTCGGAAGGCATCAAAGCACTCGGCAAGATAGATGTGCTCGTCAACAACGCGGCCATTGATCCCAAGTTTGATCCGGGTGCTGATCTAAATGCCAAGCTGTTTGAGAACTATCCGACGGAGCTCCTGAAAAAATCTCTTGATGTAAATGTGCTCGGATATGTGCTTGTTGCCCAGCAGGCGGTGCGGCACATGAGGGGAAAAGGCGGAGTCATCATTAATGTTTCATCGATCTATGGGCTGGTCGGTCCGGATCAAGGCATTTATCCGGACGGCACGCAAAAGCCGGTTGATTACGCGGTCACGAAAGGCGCGGTCAATATGTTAACGAAGTGGCTGGCTACAACGTACGGGAAACATAACATCCGGGCGAATACGTACACATTAGGCGGTGTATTCAAAGGACACAGCGGAGATTTCCTGAAAAACTATTCTGCCCGCACGCCGCTTGGGCGCATGGTTGATCCGAAAGAAGTCGGTGCTCCCATTGTCTTTCTGGCATCCGATGCTTCATCGGGAATGACGGGAGCGAATCTCATCGTAGACGGAGGATGGACAGCGTGGTGAGATAGCCTCAGGCATATATTTCGTCAGGGCCGGCGTCGGCTGGCTCCAGCGGCCAGCCGCACCTTAACTCTCGGCTCGATGCATTCCGCTCTCGCGGAACACCAAGCGCATCAAGCCTGCGAGATACCCCTATGAAACATATGCCAGAAGCTACTTTAGTGGAGTAAAAATCAAACACCGGGAGTTTGATTGTTTAAGTGTTTTTTCTCAATGGCAACTGCCGCGCGAAACTCAACTAATTACTAACAACTGGTAACTAATAAATGTTCTTACACCGTCTGTGTTTCCTTCGGCCATTGAGCGGGATCGATGAATTTGGGCTGAATCAAACTCCGGGCGTTTGAACACCACGTACGTGCCGTTCGTTAAGTAACATAGACCTAGATAATGACACTTGGCATACTATTTGTTGCGCTCCCGTCGCCGCATTTGACAAACTGGGCAAGAATGTGCATGATGGGCAGTTGGCCTTTTGACAACTACGTAATACCTAAAAAAAGAGGTAATCGTCATGCCTATCGCGGAGCACTGCCTGGAATGCGAAGAAGCAATCACGGGCGAGATTGTGTCAGCGGAAGAAGTGTTCACGAACCTCCACACCTACCGGCAAGCTGGCTATGCTGGCGACGGCGTCAGAATCGGCACGGCTGCCTACTGTGTACATTGCTGGATCTTTCGGGAACCGAAGAAACCGTTGCAGCGCGAAGCTGATCCGGAGTACCTGCGAACCCAATGGGATCAACTCAATCAACGCTCTCGATGGTATACGCAGCAGACATGGCAGGGACCGTTTGCCTTTATTACTGTTGCGTCCATTGCTGCGTATAACCTGGTGAAGACTGATGGTGTGCCTGTTGGTGTTCAGGCCCTGGGGTTTTTCCTCCTTACCATTCTCGGCATCGGTGTTGCTGTATTCCTGCGCTATGTTGGCCAAGGCATAGACAGTGCCGTTCGCCATATGATGCGCATTGAGCTTCATCCAAAGTTCCTTCGCAGCAGCGCGCTGGAAGGAGCGTGGGATCCCGGTGGATTTGTGTTGTTGCCGAGAATCAGGCAGCACCGCGTCATTGCCATGTGGGTTGTTTGGCTCTACACCTTCGCATTGCTTATCAGCACAAGCTGGTTCGCTGGGCTCTGTTTGATAGAAGCTCTCAGATGATGTCCGGAACCTCTTACTCCCAACAAACAAAGGAGCAAACCATGAGATATCGCCTTCACCTCTGCTGGTACCGCTTGCGACTCCGCCTGTTCGATGTACTGTACTACCTTGGGTGGACAGTAGCGGCCGTCGGCTTTATGGTCGGCATCATCAACTCAACCGTGACTGGCGTATTGGCTTTCTCCGGCTATGACATGCCCAACAAAGCTACAGAAACGATCTTCGGCCTCTCAATTGGAGCAATCTTTACAGGCTTGCTGATACTCTGTATCGGGGTAGCCCAGCTTCCAGGTGGACTGCCGCCAGACAAACAGCCACGACGATAGCAACCAACCCGATGCTGGCAAATCTGTTCTTTGTACCCCAACCCTGTCCAATGCGACAGGGTTTTCTTTATTGAAATAAATGAGACAAACTACTCACTACACCCTGCAACCCTCTTACACCGTCTGTGTTTCCTTCGGCCATTGAGCGGGATCGATGAATTTGGGGTCCGTGATAGCAAGCCGAGACAGCTTTTCGAGAATCTCCTGGGGCAGCGGGCCTGCTTCAGCCGCATTGAGCGCTGTTTGCAAACGATCTGCTTGAGTTGTTCCGATGAGAGCGACGCTAATGGCAGGATTTGATAATACAAACCGCATAGCCAGCGCCGGTAGGTTTGTGCCTAGCTCCCCCGCAATTTTCGTAGCTTCTTCCGCATGTTGTTTTAATGTCGCCAAGGAATCAGGCAACTTCGTATAAGCTGGCGTTAGAACTCCTTTAAGATATATGGAGCGATTGATGATGCCGACATTATGTTCTTTGGCGGCTGACAAAACTTCCGGAGCCATGCGCTGATCAAGAATGCTGTATGCAACCTGGAGCGTTTCAAAAAATCCTGACTTGATGGCGGCCAGCGGCGCTTCCTCGCCGCGGGTTGATATGCCAACGTGCTGCACTTTCCCCTCGTCTTTTATTTTTTGCATCACCTCAATCAGCTCTCCCCGCTCGATTTGTTCTTTTGATCCGCCGTGAAGCTGTACCAGCTGGAGCGAATCCACTTTTACATTGCGCAGGCTCGTTTCAATTTCCTCTCGGATTCTTTTTTCTAACTCCGCGCCGGTTGGATCTTCCCCCTTTTCCAAAAACTGGGCGCACTTGGTGCCGACGACAACTCCTTCCGTGTTAGCAACACCGGATTTTCCAACGCGCTCTTCAGCCACTCCATAGGCGTGGGCGGTATCAATATATGTAACACCCATTTCGACTGCTTCTTTAAGCAGCCGGATTGCTTCCGCATCGGAAACGAGTCCTTTTTGGCCGACGGCATAATCAGCCACGCCGATTTCGACGGTTCCAAGGCCAATGGAGGAAATGACAAGATTGGTTTTGCCAAGTGCATGATTCATTGACATCAATTTCTGTTGGTGATAAAGCACTATGACGAGTCAGTGGATAGAGGATAGCACACTTACCAATTTGGAGAATTTGAAATGTCCCTTCTTGAGATGAGGTTCGGTTTGGTGGGATTGCAGCACGGCGCATTCTATCGGGAGTTTGTCAAAAAGACGGGAGCGATTGTGGCGCTGTGCGACTTCGATGAAAAAAAGCTGGATTGGTTCGCTCGAACAATCAAGCTTAAGAGGGATCATTGCTATACGGATTATCAGGCAATGGCTTTCCGGGAACCGATGAAAGTAGTGATTGATGCTACCGGCCCGGACCGCAAGCCAACCGAGTTGAATCTGCAGCTCGGTCGCCATGTGTTTTGTGAGAATCCGCTGGCAGCTACTTTTGACCGGGCACGAGAGCTGTGCGCGATCTGGGAGAAAGGGAACGAAGGTCACACTCAACCCACCATCTGCACGGTGAATGAGCAGTGGCTTTGGCTCCCATCAGTGTTAAAGATGCATGATATTATCACCGACGGTGAACTAGGCGATCTAGTGAGCATCTCCATGAGCGGCAAAGGCCGGACGCTTGAGGAGGAATTGCCGAGGATTTTCTCGCATTTGCTCAGCGTTGCTATCCATCGCTTTACTGGTTACGTGGAGTGGGCATCAGTTGTTTGTGAGATGCCTATGTGTGGTAAGCCAGTATCGGCAATGCTCATGAGCAAGCAGGGTATCCCAGTCCACCTGAATCTCTCTGCAGCTAAGGAGGGATACAGTCTGCGGCGGTGCTTTCTGCGCCTTGATGGCACGAAGGCCAGTCTGCTGGCTCGCGGCGGATTTCTGGAGAACCTCTTTATCCGCAAACGTATGGCAGGCAAGTGGCAGCGCATTAAACTCCCGGGAGTTTGGCAGATTGAGGCCGGGCAAGAGGCGCAAGCGCTAGCCGATCCCGATATGAATCCGACATTCCACTTGCTTGAGATGTTCGCGGCAGCTGTGCAGAGAGAAGGCCCGAACCCCTATCCGCCCGACCGCTATTTGCTGGTTGTCAAGGCGATGGAAATGATCCGTCGCTCGGCCACCGAAGGCTGCAGGATTAGCTTGGGAGATCTTTTTGCTTGAGATGTTCGCGGCAGCTGTGCAGAGAGAAGGCCCGAACCCCTATCCGCCCGACCGCTATTTGCTGGTTGTCAAGGCGATGGAAATGATCCGTCGCTCGGCCACCGAAGGCTGCAGGATTAGCTTGGGAGATCTTTAAACAGAAAAAGCCCCGATGTGAACTGGCGTTCGCACGGGGCTGTTTTTTTATCTGGGCCATGAAGTAAGCCCGTGTGCTAAAAGATCAAGATCTGCCTTAATGACGAATTTTTTCGTTTGCAGATCCACCCAGCGGATGCCGGGCAGGTGGGCGTGTTCCGGAAAGAAGATGACGAAGTCGCCGGGCATGAGCACGATGCCGCCCGCTTTTTGCGGAGCAACGTAGAGAGCAAAGTCTTTTTCCGAGTCGTATTCCTTTTCGACATTGCTCTCCACTGCTGCCAGCGGCAACCATTCAATCCGCTCGCTGCCCTCGATGCAGATTTGCAAATCAACTTCCCGGCGGTGAGCCTCAAAGCCGCGTTCAGCTACCTGCTCATCCCGCGATTTGAGGTTCACAAGTTGCGGAAGCGCCCGCAACGTTTGTCCGTGAAGCTCGATTGGTGCAAGCGATTCGGGGAATTTTCCCACGTTTTCTCTAAGCCATTCAAAGGCTTTTGCCCAAACCTGATTTTTCTCCAGCTCCTGATATGTTTCAGGATGACGGATGTTGCCTATTGAAAGTACACGAAAGATCATCTTCAAACCTCCATTATTGATTTCCAGTACGTCATTTTCAACATCATGCTTTGTGTTTTTTATTCAAGCATGCTATCTACCAATGATATGGCACGAGCTAAAAAGAATCCAAAGAGAAAGCCCGTAAGAGTTGCGGCGATTGTTCCTGCGCGAGGGGGCAAGCAGAGCATTCCATATAAAAACCTGCAGGAGTTTGGCGGGAAGACGCTGCTGGAATGGGCGGTTGATGTGGCTTTTCAGGCAGAAAAAATTGATGTGGTGATTGTTTCAACGGAAGATAAAAAAATTGCGGCTCAAGCGGAAAAGCTGGGAGCTTTGGCGGCACCCCGGCCAAAAAAATATTCCCAGCCCACGAGCGGAGACGCTGGATTTTATCATCATGCGGTTACGTGGATGGAAGAGGAATTCGGCTGGAAGCCGGAATTGTTAGTAAACTTGCGGCCGACAAGTCCGCTTCGTTTTCCCAACGATATCGACAATATGATTGCCCACATGCTGAAAAATCCGAGGGTGGATGGGATTAAAAGCATAGTGCCAACTCCCCTGCATCCATATAAGATGTGGTGGTTTGACAGGGCGCACCATAAACATCCAGCAAAAGTCGGCAGCGCTGGGAAATTGGAGTTGTTAGCTGATTTCAAAAATAATTTCAGAAAGCTGCGCGGGCCGGATCAGCCGCGCCAGCAGATTCAAAAAATATTCCCGATTTTCTTTCAGGACGGGCAGGTTGATATCACAAGGCGCAAGTATATCCTGCGGCCCGAGTGTTTGAAATATGACAATGTTTGGGGGGAAAATCTCCATGGCTATGTCCTTGATCCGAGCACGAGCACCGATCTCGACGATAAACAAGATTTTATCCGCGCGGAAAAGATATATAGGAGCTTAAAGCGCAGGAGAGGCAAGTGATCTGAACGAGTGGAAGATTACTGCGCCTGCCGGCTTGTCCGCCATAGCTTAAGCGGCGGCGGGAGCCTTAGCGAAAGCCGGGGTTCTTGCCGAAATTCTTTTGCAGTTTCTTAAGGCCTTCCGGTCCCTGTTTGGCCGCCTGCTCAATTTGATTGCGCACATCAACGGGCAGGTGAGCCAGCAGTCCGGCCATTAAATCTTCCGGTGTAACTTGGGTCCGCCCATTTTTTTGCGCTTCTGCTTCTGCGGCTTTAGCTAAACGCTGCCTGACTTGGCCTTTGAGCATTTTTGGTACCGGCGCCTGGGCAACTGCCTGATCCAATGCCTGCTTGGCTTTCTCATCCCATTGCCGGCCGGCGGCATCCTCGCTCTTACCTTGCTTTTTCCAAAGTTTAAACACCTCGTTTACTGTAACAGCATGGCATCCGATCGTATAGTCTTTTTAGATGGGCAGCCTCGTCAGTACAAGCTGCGCCGCAGCCGGCGGGCGAAGAATATCATCCTGCATGTGGAGGTTGATGGTTCCATTGAAGTAGTTGTGCCGTGGTATGCAGCTTACCGCGAGGCCGAGCGGTTTGTGATGGAAAAAGAAGAGTGGCTGCGCCGCATGCTTAAGAAAAACAAAGCTCTTCAACAAGCTGTGCCCAAGCGCAATCTTACGTCTGGGGCCTCTCTGCCCTACTTCGGCCAAGAGTACAGATTGCGCCTTGATCTTCAGAGTACGCGCAAACGAAAACGAGTGAGCGATGACGGTGTGACTGTTGCAGTGCTGGCAAATCAGCAAAGCGTGGTTAGGACTCTACTTGAGCGCTGGTACCGGCAGCGCAGCCGCGACTGGTTTGTCGGCGAGGCGATTAGGTTAGCGGCTACAATCAATGCGCGCGTGACTTCGGTGAAAATCTTAAACACCAAAAGCCAATGGGGAAGTTGTAATCGAACAAAGGGCGCATTGACTTTTCAGTGGCGCCTGGCTTTGGGCCCGCCGCAGGTGGCGCGGTATGTAGTAGCTCATGAGGTGGCACATTTGAAACATTCTAAACACTCTCCTGCCTACTGGGGTGTGGTGACTCGGCTTGAGCCGGAATACGAGCAACATCGAAAGTGGTTGCGGCTATACGGCTACACGTTGATGCTGTAACGCCTTTTAGGTAGGTCACGAACCGATGTACAATACACTTGCATGAAGAGATCCTTCCTAACATCCAGACAGAGTGGCTTCATCCTCTCCCTGACACTCGTCTTGCTTGGTTCTATTCTTATTCTGGCCATAGCCGGCGCCGGTTTGATTGTGACGCAAAAAAGGGCAATCTCACGCCAGCTTAATGATGCCCAGGCTTTTCATGCTGCTGAAGCCGGCAGTGAGTTAGCTTTTGCATTGCTTTCCAGCGGTGCTTGTGAGCCTAAAGAGCTGCTCTCTCACGGGGCGATGGTGCAGACGCTGACGGATCCGGAAACTGAAAGTGTAGCTGGCGTGTTCTCTGTTGCGTTCGCAGCTAGCCCAGCCAATGCTCTACAGGCAAGTGCCACTGGGGCACCGTCAGCCTCTTCAAATGCCTGCCATCAGATCACATTGGAAATTACTGAAACATCAGTTGCCGGTGTGTACAAGCGCACGTGGCAAGACAATGGTTCTGTAGTGTGCGGTGCTGCACTGAAGCAGGCTGCAACTTTGCCCGATTGCGCATCGAAATCGGCCCCAGGATGAGTTGGATGAGTAACTGATTGATTTTTTATGCTGCGCACTTCCCGTCGAACTACATCAGGCCTCACACTTATTGAGCTTCTCGTAGCTATTGGAGCCGGTATTTTTGTTATCGGGGGTGTGATCATTCTGCTTGCGAGGGACAATGTTCTTTCCCGTCAGGTGGCAGAGCAGCAGCGGATCACCGAGGACGCACGGACCAATATTAAGCGTATTGAACAGGCTATCCGCAATGCACAAGACCCGGATACAGACACTGCATGGATTGTGCCCGAAGCAAGCAATGACCAGCAGCTTACGTTGTACACCCGCCGAGGAGATAGCAATTTGATCCAAAAGGTCACCTACTCTCTACAAGGTTCAGAACTGGTGGAATCTGCTATTCCACGAGGTCCGGATGGCAGCTTTGATCCAGCGACTGCTACCTCCCATGTCTTGGCAGCCAGTGTCAGAAACGGTTTGCAGAATGTGCCTCTTTTCTCTTACGAACCAGCCGCTCCGCCGGAAAACTCAATAGTAGGAATCAACTTGATTATCGATACTGATCTTAATACCCAACCGGACGCAGTTAGTGTTAAGACGGCGGCCAGTCCAAGACTTATTAAAGTCGGGGGGCCTGTGCCGATTCCGACACCAGCACCTTCGCCGGGTGTTGAACCCCTTTCGTGCAGCCAGCCGGTTGATATTGTTTTGGTCGTTGATGCTGGAGGGTGGTTTTATGAGCAGCGCTGGAAATTTATTGGTGAGGCACTTGTGTTACACCGGTTCAACCAGCCGCTGGCTGATATTACCGGTAACGTGCGCATAGCAGCCATGCAGTATTCAGACAGCGATTCAAAAGTGGAAGTACCGTTTACCAGTGATTTTAGCCAGTTTGGCTTCTGTGATTCAGTGTCTGGTTCTGGCCAAGGGTGCTTTGGTTTTAGTGATGCCGCTCGCCCGATTCCAGAATCAATCTTCAGCGCTAATTTTATCAGCAGTAAGGGAGACTTAGGCAATGGCATCGGCGCGGCACATGAGTTTCTTACTAAAAACGGGCGAGCTTCAGCACACAAGATCATAGCCTTTATTGCTTCTGATGCTGGGTGGGGTATAATGCCAGGCCGGCAGCCAACACAAGCTATATTGGATCAACAAGCGCAGATTCGTGCTAAAGCTGATGCCGCCAAGGCAGCAGGTATTGAAATATTCGGCGTTGCTCATATGCCAGCCGATAATACTTCAAATTTTATGACCCAGTTTTTTGCGGAAATTGTTTCCCCGAATCCTGGTCCGTCGGGAGCAACCCGTCATCTGTTTTGCGCTACTATGATATCTCACATGATCCGCGCCATCTTGGACCTATTGCTGAATTTCTGTCCTGTGCCGCAGGCAGCTGTATGATTGTTAAGCTCTAAAGCGCGCCCTATGGCTTTATCGCCTTCAGCTGCCAGTGGTTTCTCTTACCTCGAGCTTCTCGTTGCCGCTTTTGTGCTGGCCACGTTTGCCATTGGTATTACCGGTTTGTATATGGTTAGCATTCGCACGGGAGTTGATGCCGAACGCCAAGTAGTAGCCTTGGGGATTGCTAATGAACACATTGAACGTATAAGAACCCTGTCGGCTGCCTCCGCCGGTCAGGTCCCGCCGTTGGAAACTGTGGGGCGCAACGGTTTGTCTTATGCTGTAAAGACCGCGGCTGTTCCATCTCAAGGTGATATCTTGGGCCGTCAAACTGTTAAAGTAGAAGTGTCCTGGCAATCCGCGGCAGGCGTTACCCGGTCGATTAGGTTGGTGACGTCAGTTGCTCCCGACTTGCCTCTGCCGCCGCCGGTCTTCTGTAACGTTGCTGATCTAATAGAGCCGCTGCCTGATCTGGCTGTGACGGAGACAGAAGCTGCCTGCTCGAGTGATCAGAAGGCGAATACTGCACAGGTGCAGGTCGGCGGGCGACGCGAGTGTGTCTATCAGTTTACATTCGACTGGGAAGCGACTGTCGAGGTCAATAATACAAACTCCTCGTCTGCCCATCTTTTGGCAGATATGGAGAGCAAAACTTTAGTGCCCGGCATCCTGCCGAACACAAATAGCTGCACCGATGAGCCGATAACGCTCAAGGCTGCCTCGGGCACGGGGCAGTACATCGGCCTGTTTGGTCAGCGGCCAGTTACGCTGTACTACGCCACAGCGGACAGCAAGGTGAGTCCGGGAGCGCAGGTGCGAGTCTTTAATTTTAAGCCGGTGTGTGCATTTCCTCTCGGGGGCTCAATTATTGATCACCCGTGCCCAGTAACAACCTCCGCACAGATCGACCAGATTCAGTTTGAGCCCTTGGCGCCGGTCCCATGAGAGTGAAGAAAATATTTATGTCGCTGGTTTTAGTGATGTTAGTTGTAGTTGCGGTCTTTCCTGAAACCGTGTCTGCCAGTGCAGCAGGCATGCCGCTCTACCTTTTCTCTGACTTTTTATTCTGGATCTTTGTGGTCATGCATGCTCTTGTCTTTGGGGGACTGGTATATGTTTTGAGCTACTGCATTGATGGAAAACGGGGTAATAAATGCGCCTTACAGCGCAAGATACAGGCGCGGCTGTGGTGGATTGTGGCAGTTGCGATTGCCCTTCAAGTTGGTCATTACATTGAACACGTAGCTCAAGTATATCAATATTGGATTCTTGGCTTGCCGAGACAGGAGGCTTTGGGCATTCTTTGGTTCGCAAATATTGAGTGGAATCACTTCATTTTTAATGCCCTGTATTTTGCGCTGCTTGTATACATGGTCTGGCTCTTGATACATCACATTAGGCGCGAACGTAGAGTTGCTTGGTTGCCTGACAAGCTCCTGCTCGGCAGCGTATTGTTGCTGCAGGGATGGCACACCATTGAGCATGAAGTGCGTCTCATTCGCCATCTGGATAGAGCTTGTGAACCTTGCGCCGGAATAGTTGATTCAGTTTTCGGCATTGGTCTTATCAATCTTCATTACTGGTACAACACGCTTGCTTTGTTGCTGCCGCTGGTTGTGTTTGCAGTTTATTTGTGGCCAGCATTCTTAAAACAATTTAACATGCCATCGGTATCCAGGTTTTTGTCTGTGCTGCGAGCGCGTACATGAGTGTATGATATTAAAAGGACCGTTGCATACAAAAACTCCCCGTTAGTCCGGGGAGTTTTTGTATTTCTCGAAGTCAATCTTCAACTCACTCCGGCTGGAGAGCCGGAGTTTGCTGCGATTGACCCGAAGCGGCGCATAGCGCCGTCGAATGAGTCAATTACATGGCGCCGCCGGAGGTGTCCTCGCCGCCTCCCATATCGCCGCCTTTTTCTTCATCTGGTGCTGGGGCTGGAGTGGAGGGTGCGCCAGCGTCATCGCCGTTTCCGCCCATGTCGTCTCCTTCACCATCTAAGTATGTCATCATACGTGAGTCACCTCCTTTAAGGTAGGTTTGCCCCGCCGGCGCTTGGGTCCCTGGCGGTAGCCTGTGGATTATATATCAAATCTTAGCCTAGTATACGCCTTTTTGCGCTATCAGCACAAGAAAAGCAGGTCTTTGCTTGCGTTTTATTGATTATTATTGTATATTATGTAATTACCTGTAACTGAAATATATATGGTAAAGTGGCGCACCATTCGTCCAATGTTGTTAGTAGCATTTTTTCTTTTGCTTCTTTCGTCTTTCTATACCGGCTTCAGAATTTTGCAGCCGCGGTATTTTGTTGGTGACGTAGCAGATTCTGAAATAGCCGATACTGGAGTGAATAGGGCATCAAGCGTTCAAGGGTTCGTTGCTAATCCTGTGGTGCGCATCCAGCCGCCATCGGTTAGTATCTTTGCCCCGCAGCCGCCCACCAGCCCAATACAACCAGAGCCGCAAAGCCGGAATCTTTTTGCGTATGGCTCCAGCCAGATTAGGGTGCGCAGCACTGGTGCTGTTACTGAATCCATTCTACGATTTGGCGAGTGCGGATATTCGCTGCGCTGTGTCCCCTAACATATGAAGCAATTCACGTTAACCGATATACGCAAAGGGAAAATGCTGGTGCTGGAAGGCCAGCCATATTTGGTTATGTCGGCGGATTTTCTGCGCAAACAGCAGCGCAAACCGGTCGTGCGCGCGACTTTGAAAAACATTGTAACCGGACAGACCAGAGAACATAGTTTCCAGCAGTCTGATAAAGTGCCGGAAGCTGATGTCGAACGAAAGCCGTTTCAGTTTCTCTTTTCCGCCGGCGATGTCTATACCTTTATGGATCAGGCTACGTATGAGCAGGTTGAAGTGGCGCGGGACGCCGTTGGTGCGGCCGCGCAATTTCTTCTGGAAGGACAAGAGGCGACAATTCTGCTCTTTGAAAACGCGCCAGTGACAGTTGAGTTGCCGATAAAAATTGACCGGAAGGTTATTGAAGCCGCCCCGGGCGTGCGCGGTGATACCTCAACCAATGTTATGAAAGAAGTGCTGATCGAGGGCAACGTTAAAGTGAAAGCCCCACTGTTTATAAAAGCGGGCGATTCGATTCGCATTGATACCAGATCCGGCGAATATCTGGAAAGAGCCTAAGCGCTTTCCAGATGAAAAAGGAGAAGCGTCAAGCAAGCCTTTTGAATTTAGCTGCTTGCGCTCGAGTATCGTTTCAACCCTGCCCGCCAAGCCAAATTAGCTAAAAGCAGAAACACCGCCGCCATTCCAATTGCAACCGGCACGTGCCACAATGACAGGCGATTTGTCAGCGCTTGCGCCGGGACAAAAACCACAAAAGCCAGCGGCAGAAGATAGGTAAGGGCCGTTCTCGGAATTCTCGGGAAAATATCAAACGGGACTGTTAGCGGTTCAGACATTAAGATGTGGAAACCCCAGAGAAATTCGAGCCTTTCCAGCACAAAAACCAGTGAAGCTGTGATCATGAGCAGGCTGTAGTACATTATAATTCCGGCGGCAGCCAGCACGAAGAAAAAAAATGTACCCTGAAACGAAAATTGTATGCCGCCCTGTGATACGGCGTAGATGAGCAGGAGAAAGCCGATTATGAAATTACCAAGATCATCAATGCCGGTGCTGCGGAAAGCGGTATAGAATTGGGCCGGAACCGGTTTCGTAAGGTGGAAATCAAATTCCCCGTCTCGGACACGTTCGGGTAACTGCATGATGTTTTGGGCGAACAGGGAATTGATTATAGCTTCGATGATTCTCGATAACGCTATAATCGTGAGTACGTCAGGCCGACTCCAGCCGGCCAGACTATCCGTATTCTGGAATATCACTGCCACCATGAAAATGAACGTTGCCAGCCATAAGGTCTGCCGTACCAGGCCGGCAATAAAATTTGCGCGGAATTCCATTTCCCGGACTAAGCTTGCCCGGGTGCTTGCCTGCCAAACGCGCCAAAGATATTTGCTATTGTCCAGGAACGGCATACCGTCTCAAGCCCTTCATCCATAAAAACCGCGCGAGTAAAATCATGGCCGCAACCCACGATGCTTGTATGCCAATCACCGTTATCGGGCTGGCGGCTACGGTATTTCCGGCCAGGATTTCAGCCGGTGCAGAAATGACGTAACGGAATGGAAGATATCCGAGAAGGGAAACAGCCAGAGGGGGCATGAAGGCAAAGGGTATCAGCAAACCGGAGGCGACTGATTCCAGCATCATCTTGTATCTCCTAATTTGAAATACATTTTCCAGCCAAAATGCCATGTACCCGATGACCTCATCTATCATAAATCCTAATGGTATGGCCAGCCCCAAACTTAAGAGGCCAAGTAAAACATTGACCGGTTGGTAGATCGCGGGCGCAAAGGCATCAGAGAAGGTAACCAGAGCCAATGAGAAAACAGCAATGGGCAAAAGCAATTTGAAAATCTTCTCCAGAATATTATTCACAATGCCGTGCCACACAACGGCCATGGGTTTGACAAGCAATTTCACAACCTCTCCGCTAAGAATGTCACGGGCCAAGAATGCGCCGTTCCAAGAGTCGGTCATGATCTTAACAAACATGACCAATATGTAATAGGTCAATACTTCGGTTGGGGTAGGACCTCGGGTTGAGGACGTGGCAACCGTATACCAGATGGCGAGTGATATGAGCGGCATAGCCGCTTCAGCAAACATCCACAAGAAAGCGTCGGTTCGATATTGAATAATCCGGCTCCATTCCATGGCGAAGATCCGGTTATACTTTCTGACGTCAGGCATAGTCTTTCCCACTAAAGAGTTCCCGCACGACGTTTTCCAGCCGTGGCTCTTCGATGGATATGTCTTCCACTGGCAGGTTGCTTAGCATCTTAGCGGCCTGTTGGGTAGTTTCAGCACGCGGCACCTGGATGGCCGCTTTAAGCGGCTGGTAGGAAACGATGCGGCCGAACTGCTCGAGCCTGTCCTTGGCAATTTTTTCCGAGAATGTCAGGACGATTCTCTTGTGATCGACATGCTTGCTAAGAAGCGATTCCACGGTGCCGTCGAACATGATTTTTCCGTGATCGATAATAATGATGCGCTTAGCCAGTTCGCGGACATCTTCGAGATAGTGGCTGGTTAAAATAATCGTGGCCTTGTGCCGCTGGTTGTACCGGGCAATAAATTCCCGGATCTTTTTTTGGACGACCACATCAAGTCCGATTGTCGGTTCATCGAGAAAAAGGACTTTCGGCCGGTAAATAAAGGCGGCCGCCAGCTCGCCGCGCATGCGCTGGCCCAGCGATAGTTTGCGCACTTGTACTTTAAGAAACGGCTCTAGCTTCAGCAGGTCAGTAAGTTCCTGCAAACTGTCTGCAAAATCTTTGTTATCCATCTCGTAAATATCGCGCTGCAGTAACAGCGAATCATAGAGCGGCAAATCCCACCAGAGCTGCGCTTTTTGTCCCATCACCAGAGAAAATTGTTTGAGGAAGTCTTTGCGGCGCTCCCACGGTGTGTAACCGAGCACGGTGGCTTTGCCGGAAGTAGGATAGAGCAAGCCTGACAACATTTTAAGAGTGGTAGTTTTGCCGGCGCCGTTGGGACCGATAAACCCAACGAGTTCTCCCTCCTCTATGTTGAGATCAATGTCTTGTACCGCTGGCACTGTTTTATATTCCCGGTGGAACAAGCTGCGCACAGACCCGGCCAGGCCGGGCTCTTTTTTATGAACCCGATAATCCTTGCGCAAGCGATCAATTGTAATGACATGATTCATTGGGAGGTGTCAGTGGCGTATGACACTATGCAACCCTTTTATGTATTAACATATTTGCAATCGGGTATCGCTTATGTAATACTGCAACTAAGAAGATGGTTGAGATCCCTCGACCCTGATGTTGGCAGCAATTCTGGATCTTTTCTCGCCAATCCTTATTATCTGGTTAGATCAAGTGGAAATACAAATACGCAACATCATTGCTAATTTTTTGCCAGCGATCATGCTACGAGAGAAAGAGGCAGTTAAAGCCAAGAAACAAAATAACGGTCGGGTGTCTTCGCTTACGCGCTACTTGCGTGAGATAGGAGAGACTCCCTTGTTGACTGCGCCGGAAGAACATGAGCTGGCGCGCCGTGTGCAAAGGGGAGACGAGGCAGCGCGCCAGAAAATGATGCTGGCTAATTTGCGGCTGGTCGTAAACATTGCCAAGCAATATGTGCCGAGTAACGAGCCGGAGCTTCTCATGGATTTAATCCAGGAAGGAAACATTGGGTTAATGCGGGCGGTCGACAGATTCAAGCCGGAGTTTCAGACAAGATTTTCAACCTATGGTGTTTACTGGATCCGACAGGCAGTGTTGCGCGCGCTCAAATCGCGTCGTCTCGTGCGGCTGCCGGAAAATGTCTTCGATCGTATTCTGGAGATGCAGCGCACCCGGCAACGGCTGTATCAGACATTGGGACGTGCTCCTTCGCCCGAAGAGCTGGCTACAGAGATGAAGGCTTCGGTTAAAGAGATCAACCGCCTGGAAGAGGCTGCTTCTGACATCGTGTCGCTGGAGCGCGGCGTCCGCGGACGCGAAGATGATGAAGAAACCCGCCTGCAAGATTTACTGGAAGATTCCGACGTGCCGGCGCCGAACGAGCTTGCCCAAAACTCTCTGGTAAGCCGCGATCTGAAAGAGGCGGTGAACACGCTGCCGGAACGGGAACGCGCCATTGTCAACGCCCGCTTTGGCCTGACTACACAGCGGCCCATGACGTTGGAAGAAATCGGCCGCGAATTTGGCATTAGCCGCGAGCGCGTCCGCCAGCTGCAGAATATAGCGTTGGATCGCCTGCGCCAAAGACGCAGTGTGCTGTTGGCCCGGAAATAATCAGCGTCGGCGTTATGTGACCGGAACCGCCCCGCCGAATGGCGGGCGGTTCTCGTTCCGGAAGCTTTATGTCTGTTATTATAAAGTTATGCAGTCTTCTCCTTTCCTGTGGGGCGCGGCCACTTCCGCTCATCAGGGTGAGGGCAATAACGTCAATAACGACTGGTGGCACTGGGAAAAAAGCGGCGGCAGGCAAAGATCCGGCCGGGCGGCTGACCATTACCGCCGGTACAAAGAAGATTTCGCGCTGGCCAAAGAGCTGGGCCACACGGCCCATCGTTTATCCTTGGAATGGAGCCGGATTGAACCTGCCCCTGGACAATGGAGCCGGCCGGCGATCGAACATTACCGGCAGGTGCTGGAAGAGTTGCGCCGTTTAAACCTGCGATCTTTCGTGACACTGCATCACTTTACAAATCCGATGTGGCTGGCTAGGCGAGGGGGCTGGATGAACAGCCAGACACCGGAATTATTTCGCGGGTATGTAAACTTTGTTGTCCAGCATCTGGGCGATCTGATTGATTTCTGGGTGACGATCAATGAACCGATTGTGTCTGCCGCTGAATCCTATTGGCGGCGGCGGTGGCCGCCGCAGGAACATAGCCTGGCAAAATTACTTACTGTTATCGGCCGCCTGGGCCAGGCTCATCGGCTGGCATACCATACAATTCACTTAAGACAACCCCAAGCCAAGGTCGGTGTAGCCAAACACTGCATTGCCTATCTGCCCGAACATCGCCGGCACCTGGGTGATCGTCTGGCCGCCACCGTTGAAAATTGGTGGTTCAATCATCGCTTTTTTGAGCTAACTAAAAGAAGCCATGATTTCATCGGAGTTAATTATTATTTTCCGGCTATAAAGCAGCTGCGATTTTTCCCTCCCTCTTTGCAAGGAGTGGATCTGCCTGGCCCAAAATCAGATGTGGGTTGGCCAATGTATCCGGCGGGGCTTACATCTGTTCTGCTAGAGATGAAAAGATACGGCCAGCCAATCTATATTACCGAAAACGGGATGGCTGATGCAGCAGATTCAAAGCGCGCTGATTTTATCCGCTCCCATCTGCGGGCGGTTGAAGTGGCGCAACAGCAAGGAGTAGATGTTCGCGGGTATTTGTATTGGTCGCTGCTGGATAACTTTGAGTGGGATCTCGGATTCGGCCCGCGCTTTGGTTTAATTGAAGTTGATTACGAAACAATGGAACGCCGAATTCGCCCAAGTGCCTACGTCTACAAGGCAATCATTGAACAGGCCCGGCAATAAAAATGACTACACCGGCAAAGGTGTAGTCGGGTGAGGCACATCGACTTTCGTCTTGTTTGAGACAAAACCGGACTCGCCTCATTTGAAAGAGAACCCCACGTCGCGCATAAGCTATGCGGGGCAGGAAAAAGGCGGGCACTTTTCGCATCGTCTCGTTTGAGACAACCCGAAGGTCGCCCGCCCAGCCGTCGCTGGCGCTATGGCCGGCGAGGCACAAGTTGAAAAGTACCGATAGTATAGAGAGTGCACGTGCCGCCTCGTCCATTGAAAGACAAAGTCCCCATCGCACTCTCTGCACAGCACCCAATATTTCTATATAGCTGCTCTGAAGAAAGGCCCTCCTCCGCTCTGAAAATTCAGAGCTTCGGAGGGCAGGGTGAGGCAAACACCTCTTCGCCCACCATTGAGGCAGTACAAGTATCGCCTCACCTGGAAATGACCCAACTTCGCTACCGTTCGACCCCGAGCTCACGGTTGAGGGGAAGCTACGCTGGGCAGGGGAATAGCGGGCAGAATCACTTTCGTCTTCTGAAGAGACAACGTCGTTATCGCCCGCCGCATGTTGGAAAAGAGCAGATCGAGGAGGGTGCAGATTTACTATCGTCTTACTACAAGACGCTCCACTGATCGCACCCTCTTTCAAACCGACCAACAACAGCTTCCAAGTTTGAAAGAAGATGTGAGGCAGCCTTTTTTTCGTCCTTCGCTACCGTTCGACCCCGAGCTCACGGTCGAGGGGAAGCTACGCTGGGCAGGGGAATAGCGGGCAGAATCACTTTCGTCTTCTGAAGAGACAACGTCGTTATCGCCCGCCGCATGTTGGAAAAGAGCAGATCGAGGAGGGTGCAGATTTACTATCGTCTTACTACAAGACGCTCCACTGATCGCACCCTCTTTCAAACCGACCAACAACAGCTTCCAAGTTTGAAAGAAGATGTGAGGCAGCCTTTTTTTCGTCCTTCGCTACCGTTCGACCCCGAGCTCACGGTCGAGGGGAAGCTACGCTGGGCAGGGGAATAGCGGGCAAAACCAAAGTCGCCCCGTTTGGGGCATTCATCCGTTCGCCCACCTAAGTATTGAAAAGTGCAAACGAGAGGGTGCATTTCCCTTTTCGTCTTTTTTCCAAGACACACAGTGAATCGCACTCTCTTCACAATGTCCAGTATTCCTACATAGCTGCTCTGAAGAAAGGCCCTCCGATGTAGAGACATCAGAGGGC
>CAYJWL010000002.1:0-15637 GCA_964373855.1 uncultured Candidatus Saccharibacteria bacterium | reverse complement strand
TAGCTGCTCTGAAGAAAGGCCCTCCGATGTAGAGACATCAGAGGGCAGTGAGGCACGATCAATCTCGTCCCGTTCGGGACATCAAAAATGTCGCCTCACGTGAGGGTCGTTTACGCAACTTGCGTTGTGCCACCGGATTCCCGATCGGCTTTGTCGGCCTCGCGGGCAGCTTCCTCTTCGATGCGGGTCCAGGTTCGGAAGATGTGATCCACGAACTTGGTCAGCGTGCGCCATATTGCCATCTTGTGGATATGGCCGTCCGTGTACCGCTTCTTCGTCACCTCTTTGCCGCCTTCCGTGACGGTGTATTCCTCGACCTGCGGGTGGCTGGCGCGAAGCTGCGCTTTATAATGAAGCAGCTTCTGCCCCCATTCCGAAGCTGGCCGGCGATTGCACTGATCGGCCAGCAGGTAAAGAGCCTGACGGGCAGCCGGATGCCAGTTGCTCGTCTCGCCGTGGCGCTGCCTCGGGAAGCTTTTCTTCCACGGCACCTCGGCATATTTACCTCCCTGCAGGACGTGCACGCCGCACTGTGCCCGCAGGTTATACATCCCGCGGTCCTTGGCCTTGCGGCGGAGCTTGGACCTTTGCTTATGGAAGCCGATAGCAGCATCCAGAAACTTGGCCTGCTCTTCCTTGCCGTTGGCACGCTGCCAATCGCGCACGAGGTGGAGAATCTGGTAGTGGTTCATTAGAGGGGTGATACGATCGGCCACCTGCTTGCGATCCTGCGCAAACTGGCCATCCCTTTCGGCGTTGGCGCAGGCGCTGGCCAAGCTCTCCATTTCCCGCGGATCAGGTTCTTCCCAGAACCGGCGGATGTCGCTGGTGGCGACAATCAGCCCCGCGGCCAGACGTTCGCCGCAGCCTTCGATGCCGGCAAAAACCGGAGCCCATAGCGGATGCGATTGCACCGCTTTTTGCAGCTCTCTGGTTCGCCGCTTTTCCTCTTTGGTGAGACCTTGAAGGATCTCATCATTGGCGAGGAGCTGCTTGAAGGCATCTTCCAAGCGGCCTTGGGGATAGTGGCCTTCCTCGTTGAGGAAGACTCTTCCTTCGGCAGCCTGCAAGATCCGCTGCTGGCAGGCGATCCGGTCCTTGAGCGCGTCTGTGCGCAACTGGTAGCACTCCTTCACGCGAATTTGATCGCGGTCACGAGCACGCAGTTTATAGAAGGGCCGGATATCGCCGCCTTCGGCCAGCTTTTCTTCGAGCAGAATTGCCAGCGTTTTGTGATCATCTTCCTTGTTGGCTCCTCTGGCTTCCCGCAACTTTTTCAGGTAGTTCGGCGGGATGCGGTAGATGGCTGCGCTGATCTTCTCGCCTCGGTTGGAAAGCCCGGCGGCAAAGCGGTCGCCCGATCCGCCGAGGAACATGGAAACGCGGTCACCGGTTGAGAGCCCGTCGAAAGCAACCGGCAAACCGGTCAGCACTTCGGTGACGGGCATACCCTTCTCGTTCAGGATCACGCGCACATGACCGGCCGGAAACGTGATAACGTCTTCCGACTTCTTCAGCTTGCGCCACTTGCAGTGGTGCGGGCGGAATCCTTCCGGATTTTCTTCCGAAAACCAGCTGATCTCCTCGTCGGGATTAACCTTTCGCCATTTGATGGGAAAGGTGCCTTTGAGGAAATCGAGTTCGTCGGTAGCGGTGGCCAGGTCATACTCGGTGACTTGGCCGTCATGACGGATCGCCACCTTCGTTGGCCGGGCTTCGCCTTCGCTGGTGCGCTTTCGGCGCGGCGTGATGCCAATGGTTCTCGTACTCACAGCTTCATTCCTTCTTTTCAGGACACGTGGTCCACGGGGTAGGGTGTCCGCTGAACGTCAGCGAACGAATTGCGTAAACGTAAATTGGAAAGGACAAAGGTTAAGAGTGCACAAACCCGTTCGTCATGTTGAGAGACATTCGTTTGGTCGCACTCTCTTCGGAAGATCTATTTTATATAGATGCTCTGAAGAAAGGCCCTCTTCGCACTTCGACAGGCTTAGTGTAAAGAGGGCAAGGTGAGGCTGATTCCTTATCGTCCAGTTTAGGACAACCCAATAATCGCCTCACCTGAAAGAGAACCCCACGTCGCTTAAGCTCTGCGGGGCAAGAAAATGGCGGGCAGGACCGGAATCGTCTCTTGGGAGACAGAGTCCTTGTCGCCCACCATGAGTTTTAACGTACAATATCTTTATATACCTTATTTCCTTATTTTAGTCAATGTTCCTACTTATTCGCTTTGGTCTTTTTACTCCTCTCGGGCTATAATGAAAGTACATTCCCTTGATCAATTTGTTCGCACAGGGAGGTGAGAATTATGCATAATCAGAGTTTGCAGTTGTGGGCAGCGGTGCTGCTCCTGGTGGGCGGCCTAGTTCATTTGATTCCTTCTTTGTACGAAGCCCTAACCAGCCTAACGGGCGGGACGCCCTGGATTCAAATTATCGTGGGCATTCTGTCAGTGATTGTCGCCTTGGTAATGTTTGCCGGCGATAAACAGGGAGCGAGTTCGCCAAGTAGTTCTGCCTAAGGTCTCAAGGTGTAAGCGCGTGCAGATTTTTTTGGGGCGTGGTTTATGTTTGCCGGATATTAACTACCACCGGTTCCGGTTTCAATGTAATGTTGAATTTTTTCTTCACCGCTGTTTGAATTTCTCTGGCTAACGCCAGAATCTCTTTGCCTGTTCCGCCGTAATTAACCAAAGCCAATGTGTGATTCGGGGAAATGCCCACACGACCGCGCCGCAAACCCCTCTTATATCCGGCTTGCTCGATCAACCACGCCGCGGAGAGCTTCCAACCATCGTTTGTCGGATACGCGGCGGCCGGCAAGGGAGGGCTGCCTTCTTTCTGTAATCTAGCTTGGAGCGCCTGGAAGGCTGGTTCGGGGATGATGGGATTTAAAAAGAATGATCCGCATGACCGGCAGTGAGGATCATCCGATCGTATTACCATTGACTTGCGCTCTCTCAGCGCGATGACAACCGCCCGCACGGCGAGCAAGGCCTCCCGCCTGCTGGGCATAGTATCAACATCAATCCGCTTTTGGCGCAGAGCATCTTCTACTTCTTGGTACCGCACCGCCGGCGGTGCCTCTTTGGATAGCCGGTAGGTGACATGTGTGATGATGTACTTGTCTTTGTCCTCATATTTAAACCGGCTGGCACGATAGCTAAAGTTGCATTCGGCCCGAGTAAACGTTCGCGGCGCTAATGTTTTTCTTGCCAAAGTTTGAACCTCCTCAATTGTTTGAGCCACTTCTTGGCCATAGGCGCCAACATTTTGCATGGGGGTGGCGCCGACCGATCCGGGAATACCGGAGAGGCATTCAATGCCTGATAACCCTTGCTCGAGAGTTTGCCTAACAAAGTCGTCCCACGGCTCTCCGGCCGCCGCGGCCACCACCACGTCCTTGTCCGTTTCGTGCCACTCGATCCCTTTCAGGTTTATTTTAATGACCAGTCCGGGAAATCCCTCGTCCGAAAAAATAGTATTACTGCCACCGCCCAGGATATGGACCGGCAGGCCGGCCGAGCGGGCATGCTGTAATGCCTCTTTAATATGAGCGACGCTTGAGCATTCGATGATATAACGGGCCCGACCGCCCAGGCCAATCGTGGTCAGAGGTGCCAGCGGAATTTTTTCCTGTAGCTTCATTGCGATGCTAGGCTTGGTGGCAGGCATATATGGTAAGGTGAATATATGTCAGATTTGAACAAGTTCCAACGCTGGTGGCTCGGCGCCTGGCCGCACCGCTGGCACTTAAAAGTGTATGTGCCAAGCTTTCTGCGCGGTTGCCCCGAACCGTTTCGCGGAGAAGTGCTGGAAATTGGCGCTGGCAGCGGCTGGACCTCCCGCGTGATTCTGGAAACATTCCCGCAAGTTGAGCTGACGGCAACCGACATTGATCCGCAGGCGACTCGCATGTTTGATCAACTGCGGCATCACTATGGACGGCGGCTGCAAATAAAAGCGGCCAATGTCCTGAAACTGCCATTTGACCGGGGCGCGTTTGATTTTGCTATTGCTATTAATGTAATACCCTCTCTCACCCCGCACGGGGTGCGCTCGGCCATTACGGAAATTTTACGAGTGCTGCGCCCGGGCGGATTGATTGGCGTCAGTGATCATGCTGTCTTGTGGCTGAAAGGGCGGCCGCAGCAAGCGCTGGTGAAAGAAACCCTGGAGGCGGAACAATGCGAGATTCTTTATGCCCGGGGCCGGCATCAGTATGACATCTGGGCCCGTAAGCCTTTTCCGGTGCAATGATGTGGCATCTGTTTCGTCGTTCTTGGGTAGGCAAAACCGCACCGGCCATCACCGGTACCGACTGGTTCAATAAAGCGGCGCTCCCGCGATCGGCCCGCAACGCAATTTTGCGGGGTGATCCGGTTGGTTTCGCTGAAGAACTGGCGGGGTATGTTGTAGTGCTTGATTTTTGGGATTACTCCTGCATTACCTGTATCAACAGTTTTCCTTATCTGCAGGAGTGGTGGCGGCGCTATAAGCATCTGAATTTTCTCATCATTGGAGTTCATACGCCGGAATTCGAATTCGCCAGGGATCCGGAAAAAGTAGAGAACGCCATCTTGCGCTTTGAGCTTTTCTATCCGATCGTCAGCGACGCCGACTATGCGACTTGGAAAAGATACAATAATGATGTGTGGCCGAGAAAACTTGTGGTTGACCCCGGCGGAGTGATCCGGCATGACCGCCGCGGTGAGGGAGGCTACCAGGAAATGGAAGGAAACATCCAAGAGCTGCTGAAAGAAGTTCATCCAATTGCGACTTTTTCTGACCCATTGCCTATCCTGGCTCCAACCGATGATTTAACGGCCGCCCGTTTGCCCGCCACACCTGCTACCCGTCTTGGCTGGAGGCAGGGTACATCTGCCAATTCAGGCGGCTTGCGGCCGGACGAAGCAGTCGTGTATACACTCCCTGCCTCTGTGCCGCTTCATGGCTGGGCGCTGGGCGGCCACTGGAAGGCGCAAGGAGAGGATTTGATACATGAAGGCGATGGTGCTGCCGATTTATTACTCTTGCATTATTTGGGAACGGAGGTGTTTGCGGTCATGCGTTCGCGTGACGGGAAGCCGGTGCAGGTAGCGATAGAGCAGGACGGCAAACCGCTGGCGGCTCAAGCGCTGGGCGCAGACGTCACCATCCTTGATAACACAAGCACTGTTACTGTCACTGACGACCGGCTGTACCGGCTCGTAAAAAATCCGCAGCACGGTGAGCACCAACTGCTTGTACGGCCGCGTTCGGGGAAATTGGCCCTGCATACTTTTACCTTTGGCACGAGCACCACATAAGACGGGTGCTGCGGCGGTAGCCGCTCTTGAGGGCGAGTTGCCTGCTGGCGAACCTCGCTACGGCGGGCCTCGCCAGAGGCGGGGACCCCGACGTTGCAAACAGTTTCGCCAAGTTCAGCATCAATCACTTGATATTATCCAGCATTTACGTATGATAAGTGGCTATCATAATCGCACTATCATATGTCCGTGGCTACGACCGTTTCAACTAACAAACCAGCGCGCGTTAAAGCCGAGCTTCTTATTATTCCGGTATCTTACCGTCAACCGTTGCCTCAAGAGCTGCCGGTACGTATTCGGCGCCGGCTGGACCAGACGCTGCGCCAGCTGAAATTTAAGGGTCAATGGGGCCGGGCGGAGTTTTTGCCGGTCGGAGTTGGTCTGGCCGCAACATTTGTTGCCCTGGTCGGCATGGGCAAGAGCAAGCAACCTCTTTACTACCAAAAAGAGGGATTGCGCCGGGGGGTCGCCCGCGTCGTGCATGATGCCCGGCGTCATCTCTTGCGCGATGTCGCTCTGGTATTGCCGCCACAAGAGCCGGCGGCCCTGGCCAGCGCCGCTTATGAAGCAATTGAGCTAAGCAACTATCGCTTCACGGATCATCGCCGGCAGTTAGCCCAAGAACAGAAAACGCGCTCGATCCGCCAGCTCAACTTCCTGACCTCTGCCGGGCAGGTGCCGGCGGTGCGTCGTGCGATCAGGCAGGCCAAGGAGGTATTATCCGGAGTGACCTTTACTCGGGATTTGGTTAATCAGCCGGCCTCGCACGTTTCCCCGCGGGTACTGGTTGATCATGCTAAGGCCATCAGCACCGGCTCGCCCCGCATCACCGCCCGCATTTTAAATCGGCAGCAGGCGCTTCATGAACAATTCACGGCTTTTTTGGCTGTGGCGAGAGGATCAAGTCAGGAGCCATACATTATTCATTTGATCTACCGTCCGGAGCAACCAAAAGACAATACGAAAAAAATTGTCCTCGTGGGAAAGGGCGTAACCTTTGATTCGGGCGGCCTCTCTCTCAAGCCGGCGCAATTCATGGAAAATATGAAAATTGATATGGCCGGTGCGGCTACAGTCTTGGGTGTTTTTTCAATCCTGCCTAAGCTCAATTTAGATATTGAAATCCACGGAATCATTGCCGCCTGCGAGAATATGCCCTCCGGCGACGCCTATCGGCCGGGCGATGTCGTGGTCGCTAAAAACGGTAAGACCATTGAAGTACTCAACACTGATGCCGAAGGGCGAGTGACATTGGCTGACGCTTTAAGCTTCGCCGTCGAGCAAAAACCGACTGCGGTCATTGACTTGGCCACGCTGACCGGGGCGAGCATTATAGCACTCGGGGAAACGTACGCGGGATTGTGGAGTAATAATGAGGAGCTGCGCGATCAGCTACTGACAGCGGCGCGCGAATCCGCCGAAGGTCTGGTGGCATTCCCGTTGCCGGAGGAATATCGGACGCTGGTTGAAAGCAAAATAGCCGATGTTAAAAATGTGGCCAGCAACCATCCGGTGGGCGCGGCCATTACCGCCGCTTTGTTTTTGCAGGAATTTGTGAACAGCCATACCCCCTGGGCTCATTTGGATGTGGCCGGGCCGGTGTATGCGGAGCGGCCAGTGTTGCCCTACTACTCCTTCGGCGGCACTGGATACGGCGTGCGGCTCCTGATTGAGTTTTTACAGAATCTGGATAAACAGCCAGATAAGGACGTCAAGCGTGCAGTAGTCTGACGGCGGGCGGTTAAGTCCCGGTGATTGTTCTGTACAGGAGGGAGAGGCCGAAAAATACCGCGCCGGTTAAGACAATGGCCGGCCCGGACGGCGCGCCCAAAAGCGCGCTGACTAACATGCCAAGAATGACCGCGGCCAGGCTTATGATCACACTTAACACAAACATCCTGGCCAGAGAATTGGAGAGATTTTGGGCGGTGGCTGCGGGAATAATCAGGAGGGCGGTGACAAGCACAACCCCGACAAACTTTATGGACAGCGCTATAACAGCGGCCAGGAGCAGGAGGAACAAAAGTTCATAACGGGCGACGGGAATACCCTCTGCCCGGGCGAGCGAAGGGTCAAGCGCGATGGCGACAAACCCTTTACCCGCCCATATCAGGATGGCTGCGACAATGATGGAGATGGTTATAGCACTTATAATGTCGGCTGGTGTTACGGTCAGAATGTTGCCAAAGAGGAAGCTGATGAGATCGGCCTGATAGCCCGGAGTTAAGCTGACAATGATGACACCCAAGGCGACGGAGGAGGCAAAGAAAACGCCGAGCAGCGTATCAATCGCCAGATTGGTGGCCGCCCGGACGGCAGAAATGCTGGCAGCTACCAGCAGGGCGAAGAGCAGCGCGCCGACAAAAGGATTGAACTGGAAAAAAAGCGCCAGAGCGATGCCGGCCAGGGCCGAATGGCCGATGGCGTCCGAGAAAAAAGACATCTTGCGCAGGACTACCAGTACCCCCAGGACGGCCATCAAGGCGCCGAGGATTGAACCGACCAGCAAGGCCCGCTGAAAGAAAGGCAAGAGTACAATATCAAACATCAGATGAGCGTGCTTACTTATGAGGGGGCTTATGAGTATGTTGAAAGTGGCCGACCGGCGTGCCGTACATTTGTTCAAGAATATCATTGGTCAGCACCTGCCGGGGCGCACCGGCGCACAACAGTTTTTTATTTAAACACAGTACCTGTTCGGCATATTGCATGACCACGTCCAGTTCATGGCTGACCAGGATCATGGTGAGGCGCTCCTCGGCCTGGATCCGTTTCAATAGAGCGTAGATTGTCTCCTGGCCCTGGACATCAATACCGGCTGAAGGCTCATCCAGCATCAGAATCTTTGGGTGATCCATCAAACTGTAGGCGATCAGAATCCGCTGGAGCTGTCCGCCAGACAGTGAGCTTATTTTCATGTGCGCGAATTGCTCCATGCCAACCAGCTTGAGCAGCTCATGCATGCGCTGCCTCTCTGAGGCGGCCAATCCCACCGGCCGGGGTGATTTGAGTGAAAAAAGCCCCATCACAGTCAGGGGAAAATCCGCGGCAAATTCGAGCCGCTGCGGGATATAGGAAACAAGCGGGGCAACCTTGCGGTACCGTTCGTGCTCCATCCCCATAATTTTTACTGTGCCGCTTGTTTTGGGCAACAGGCGCAGGATAGCCTTCAGCAGCACTGATTTACCGGCGCCGTTGGGGCCGATAATCGCGGTGGTGGAGCCAGCCGGGACGGAAAAGCTAATCGAATCAACAATGGTGTGGTCGCCGATCTTTACCGACAGGTTTTTTACATTCAGAGCTGGTGTCTTGGTGGCAGTTTCGGACATAGCTTCCTGCTATTGTACCGCAGGCGGGCAGGAGTTGCTTTTCATCTCGTCTTTTGTTTTTTTGTTTGTTGCCGCAGAGATTGAATAACATCCCGCAGCTGCGCTGCTTTTTCGAACTCCAGATTTTGCGCCGCCAGCTGCATTTTACCGCTGACGTCACGAATGACGCGCGCGATCTCGTCCGGCGGGATCTCATCCGGAGTGATGCCCAGAATTTCTTCGGCGGCTTTTCCTTGCGCCTTTACTCCCTCGCGAATGTCTTTAATGATGCTGGCGGGCGTAATATTGTGTTCGAGATTGTATTGCTCCTGGCGCTCTCGCCGGCGAGCTGTTTCATCAATGGCCGCGCGCATTGAGCCGGTGATCCTATCAGCGTACATGATGACATGCGCATCAACGTGGCGGGCGGCGCGGCCCATCGTCTGCACGAGCGAAGTCACCGACCGCAAATATCCTTCCTTGTCAGCATCCATGATTGCCACGAGTGAGACCTCGGGCAAATCCAGTCCTTCGCGCAGGAGGTTGATGCCAACCAAGACGTCATAGGCGCCGCGGCGCAGGCCGCGCAGGATATCAAGACGCTCGAACGTTTCGATATCCGAATGGATGTAGGCGGATTTAATCCCCAGTTCCCGCAAGTAGACGGCCAGCTCCTCCGCCATTCGTTTTGTCAGGGTGGTGACGAGAACACGCTGCTCCCGGTTCACCCGTTCCCGAATGCGATCAATCACATCGTCAACTTGTTCAGAGCCCGGCTTTACCTCTATGGTGGGATCAAGCAGACCGGTAGGGCGGACAATCTGCTCTACTGTCTTTGTGCTGGTATTTTTTTCATAAGCGGCCGGCGTGGCGGAAGCGAAGATCGTCTGCCCGATCCGCGCTTCAAATTCATGGAATTGCAACGGCCGGTTGTCTTTGGCGCTTGGCAGGCGAAAGCCGTGTTCAATGAGATTTTTTTTCCGCGCCAGGTCCCCGCCATACATGGCGCCCAGCTGGGGGATAGTCATGTGCGATTCGTCAATGAAGGTTAGAAATCCATCCTGCCCGAAGCGATAATTGAAGTAATCAAGCAGTGTGGCCGCCGGCTGTCCCGGAGCGCGGCCATCAAGGTGCCGGGAATAATTTTCGATTCCAGAGACATAACCGATCTGTTCGATCATTTCCAGATCATATGTCGTGCGCTGCTGTAAGCGCTGTGCTTCCAGTGCCTTCCCCTGTCGTTTCAGCTGTTGGTAGCGCGCGGCCAGCTCCTCCCGGATGCCGGTCAGCGCCTCCCGCTTTTTCGTTTCAGAAATCGTGAAAAATTTCGCCGGGAAAACCCCCAGTTGTGGCGGTTCCCCTAACACTTGACCGGTTAAAGCATCAAGTTGCACCAGGCGGTCAATCGTTGGCCCAAAAAACTCGACCCGATACACATGATCTTCTCCGGCCGCATGAATATCAACAATATCGCCGCGCACGCGGTAGGTTCCGCGGGAAAAATCAATGTCGTTGCGGGTGTACTGCAATCTCGCCAGTTGCCGCAGGAGTTCTTTGCGCTCCAGCTTTTGATTTTTCTTAAGTTCAATGCGCGATTCCAGGTAATCGGCCGGGGCGCCGATGCCATAGATGCATGATACGGAGGCGACAACTATAACATCGGAACGGGTCAGCACCGCCTCCATGGCAGCGTGGCGCAAGCGGTCAATTTCATCATTAATACTGGCGTCTTTGGCAATGTACGTATCGGTGCGGGGAATGTACGCTTCCGGCTGGTAATAGTCGTAATAGGAGACGAAATACTCAACGGCATTCTCCGGGAAAAATTCTTTGAATTCTTCAGTCAATTGGGCCGCTAATGTTTTGTTATGGCTGATGACAATAGCCGGTTTTTGCGTTTCGGCTATGACAGCAGACAGGGTAAATGTTTTGCCGGAGCCGGTTGTTCCTAAAAGAGTTTGCCGGCCAAGACCATCATTCACCCCCTTAACTAATTCCCTGATTGCCTTCGGCTGATCGCCTGCGGGCCGAAACGGCGCTTTTAATGTTAGCTTCATGAGCTGCTTTAGCTTTTAGCTTCGTTAGCTTACCATTAGGGCTGCGTCTCTAACATATTTGCAATGCTAAGGTATTTTCAAGGGCGAAAGCTATTGCAGCTAAAGCAGCTATCAGCTACAAGCTAGTTTATGATTGCCCGTCTTTCCGGGAAAGTAATTGAGCGCCAGGACAGCGCTTTGATCGTTGAGATCCAGGGTATTGGGTATCAGATAGCTGTTTTGCCGGAGCTGCGGGAAAAGGTACGCGAAGGTGATGAGGTTGTCCTGCACACGTATCACCATCTTACCGAGAACGAAGAAGCCCTCTATGGCTTTGCCACCAAAGATTATTTGCAGTTCTTTAAACTACTCTTAACTGTTCCCTCGGTTGGGCCGAGAACGGCCATGAATATATTGGAGGTGGCGCCGCCGGCTATCCTCCAGCAAGCCGTGGCTGAAGCAGACATCATGCTGCTGACAAAAGTCTCCGGGGTGGGTAAGAAAACGGCCGGAAGAATTCTCGTTGAATTGCGCGAAAAAATTACTGCGCCGCGGACAAAGCATGCGCCGGGATCGCTCCAGCATGAGACAATCGAGGCGCTGGTGAGTATCGGCTATAAGCCAGCCCAGGCTCGCGCGGTTGTGGCAAAATTACCCAAAGAAGTGAAGACGGTCG
Source organism: uncultured Candidatus Saccharibacteria bacterium (assembly GCA_964373855.1). GTDB lineage: Bacteria > Patescibacteriota > Andersenbacteria > UBA10190 > UBA10190 > CAYJWL01. The sequence goes on along the minus strand of CAYJWL010000002.1, from coordinate 4,309 downwards.
AGGAAGCAGTGAAAGCTGTGCTGCAAAAACAGGGCGCATAAAGTCTGTCTATGCCACTGCGTCCGGCCACCCCCAACGATAAACAAGCATGGAATAATTTCGTTTTATCACTCCCCTATTCATCTTTTTTGCAGAGCTGGCAATGGGGGGAGGTTCAGGATCTTCTCGGCCGTACCCATTGGCGCTGGCTGATCGAAGACAATAGGAAGTTAACTGGAACAGCGCTGGTAATACGGCGGGATTTACCGTTTGGCCGCTCCTGGTTATATGTGCCGCGCGGCCCGATGGTGGATTGGTCACAGACGCTGCCTGCGTGGCCCGATTTTCGGGCTAAACTGGTTGAACTGGCCGAGGAGGAACAGGCAATTTTTGTGCGCATTGATCCGGCGATATCGGAGAGAGAGCAGTCCCCCGCTGCTCGCGCCAGGCGCGAGGCTATGGGGGATGCGTTCCGCAAAGCGGAACGCGAAGTGCAGCCGCGGCACACGCTTATTCTCGATGTAACTATTTCGGAGCAGGAACTGCTGGCCGCTATGCACGCTAAAACCCGCTATAACGTCCGGCTAGCGGAACGCAAGGGCGTCCATGTGCGCTTCACGCAGGCTAAAGAGGATGTCGAAATTTTTTTGCAGTTAGCGCGTGAGGTGCAAAGCCGCTCCGGCTTTCATTACCATCCTGATGAATACTATCGGGCCATCATGGAGACTTTAGGAGCGGAAGGAATGAGTGAGTTGGCTATTGCGGAATATGCCGGTGAACCAGTGGCGGCGCATATGATGGTGTATGCCGGAGGAGTGGCGAGCTATATCCATGGGGCCAGCAGTTTTGCCCATCGGCAGGTGATGGCGCCCGCGTACTTATATTGGCAAACCATTCTTCGCGCCAAAGAAAAAGGCTGTACCAAGTACGACTTCTTTGGGATTGCTCCCGCGGATGCTCCGGCCGGTCATCCCTGGGCTGGCGTGACCCGTATTAAAAGCGGGTTTGGCGGTAAGCGTGAAGACTATATTGGAGCCTATGATCTGGTGCTTGATGCTGGGCTCTATCACTTTTTTTCTATTGCACGGCGGGCAAAATCGCTATTGCGATGATGCAGCCTTAGGCACGTATTGTTCGGCGTCGTTGTTCGCGTGTTCCGGCGACACGCGCCAACTCCCTCGTAAGCCTGCTGGCCCTTCGACAAGCTCAGGGTCCAAATCCAGCAGGCTTGCGAGCGGCCGCCTCACAACACGTGCCTAAGGCTCTTTAGGGACGGCGACGGGTGGGGCTGGTACTGCCCGCTGGCTCGACTATGGCCTCGGCTCCAGCTGCCCCGCGGCTGTTCGTCTCGAAAGTTAGCTCTTTGGGCTTAGAGCATTGGGTTTTTGGACACTTTGCTCTTGGTCCTCTACTCCGCACAACAACGTGCGGAGTTTCTTTCTACCTGCTAACGTGGAATTGGAAGTAGGTGAATATTGTGGGCGATTACGTCCGCCAGTTCGGCGGATGAAGCTTCTCGCCACTGAACCTACATTTGTACAGTCGGAATAGTTGTGATGCTGGACGACTCCTGCTTTGTGCGGTAAAGATATGGCATCGCTATGGGGTTTTCCCGGGCCTATCAGCAACTCAAGAATGTCTATCATTTTTTCCAGGCGCACGCTTGGCGGATCTGGTATGGCATGCCCGATCGCAGTCTAACTCTGTATGGCATCACTGGAACAAACGGCAAAACCACTACCGCGTATGTGCTGGCGAGCGTTTTTTCCGCTGCCTTTGGTGCGGACAAGGTTGGCATGCTGACAACGGTGGCTTTTCGCATCGGCCGGCGGCAGACGCGCAACGAAACAAAACTCACGACGTTGCCCAGCTCTCTGGTATACCGCTGGCTGCGCGAGATGAAACAATCTGGCGTAACTCATGTGGCAGTCGAGATGACTTCTCACGCCTTGGATCAAAACCGGCTGGCGGGCCTGCGGCTGGACGGTGGCATCATATTGAATATCCAGCGCGAGCATCTTGATTATCACCAAGACATGCAAACGTACGCTGCCGCGAAGAGCAAGATTATTCCTTACTTGAAACCCTCTGCTCCGTTTGTCTACAAGGCTGATGATGGGCGGGTGCGAGCGATTATCGAGACAACCGCGAAGGACCGGGAATTGACGTTGCTGCCCTTTACTTCTCAAGCCGCCAGCGGCATCAGCACGCCGCTGGCGGGCAGCATCAACAAAGAAAATGTTTTAGCGGCAAGCTTACTGGCTCGGTCTGCCGGTATTGCGGCGGACGTCATACAAAAAGGCATTAGCAGTTTAAAGAGCGTGCCCGGGCGGATGGAGTGGGTTGATTCCGGCCGGGGATTTCGAATATTGATTGATTATGCTGTGACACCTGATGCGCTCGAGCATCTCTATCGTTACGCGAAAGAAAACACGGCCGGAAAAATTTTTGCCTTGCTTGGAGCGGCGGGCTTGCGTGACCGAGGCAAACGGCCCGAGATGGCTCGGGTAGTAGCGAAATATGCTGATGAGCTAGTATTAACACGCGAGGATCCGTGGACAGAACCGGAAGAACAAATTTTTTCAGATTTGGAAGCGGGCTTGCGGGAGATGTCTGTACCGTGGCAGCGAATTGTTGATCGCCGCGAGGCGCTGCGGTATCTGCTGGGTAAAGCTGCATCTGGCGATGTGGTTGTTGTTACGGGCAAAGGGGCGGAAGTTGGTATGGGAGTTGGCACAAAGATAATCCCCTGGAATGATCGAGAAGAGATAGAAAAGATACTTTCTTTTTTGTCATCCGGAGGGAGCGCAGCGACCGAAGGATCTTGAATATGAACAAAAACTATGACGTCTACATTCTTATTGAATCAGTTAACCCGGAATGGAAGGATGTAAGTGAGGCACTAGATCCTTCGCTTTGCTCGGGATGACAACTGCTATGCTTATTCTTCTTATAGATACTTCTCATCCTCAAGCACATCTGGCGCTGGTGCGGGAGGAAGCAATCATAGCGCAGCGCGACTGGCCCAATGATAAGCAAACCGGGACAAAGCTGCTGGCTGCTGTTGATGAATCGTTGCGCGAGCACAAGATTTCCCTAAAAGACATTGAGCGCATTGCCGTTCATGTTGGGCCGGGCGGCTACTCATCCTTGCGAGCGGGGGCGGTTGTGGCGCAAATGATGTCTCTTGCCGCCGGCGCCGAGCTGGTTGAGGTCGCAGGAGAGAATGTTCAAGAGATGATTGAGCAGGCGCTTGCAGCCGCTCCGGTAAAGATACCCACATTAAAATACGCTCCATCGGGAATTGGGTAAAGGTGCCGCCTATGCGTAGGACTGCTTGCAACTCCGTAGCTCGGCGGTGAAGACACACTTGCCCCACTTCGCTCCCAAAGGAGCTTCGCGGGGCACAACCCCTCTCTCGGCTGCTGCCGAGCGAAGGGTTGTGGATAACTTCACTTGCTAAAGTGCCTAGTTACCTTGACAGAGGTGAGCGCTATTTCCTATAATGCCTTTTATCGTCTTTGACGAGCAAGATCTGTGTGTATTCAATTTAATAGCCGGAGCAGAGGTACGTGCGCGGAGCGTATAAAATAGCTCTGAAGAGGGATTCCCAGGCCTCGCACACCTTTTGGCTCTATCCCGATCGAGAAAGTATCCATAGCCAAGCTAGTAGGTGCGGTACGGCTGTGGCTGTTGTTTTTCTTACATACTAAGACATACTTTTAATGTCGAAGCAACTAGCTGCTTCTCAAGTAGTCGCTGAACTCCCCCAGCCACTGCGGCAGAGGACAACATTCTCGCAACAGGTACCGCAGTTTCGAGATGTTGCGAATCTCTTGGCTATTCAGCTTGATTCGAATGCCTGGTTTTTTGAACGTGGCTTAAGTGAACTGTTTGAGGAAATCTCCCCGATTACCGCCTATGGCGGTAATCTTGAGCTGCATTTTGTTGACCACTATCTGGACGCTCCAAAGCATACGGAGGAAACTGCCCGTGAGCGCAATGCAACGTACGAAGCACCGCTGCGGTGTGCCGTCCGTCTGATTAATAAGAAAACCGGCGAGGTTAAAGAACAGGAAGTCTACCTGGGCGAATTTCCCGTCATGACCCCGCGCGGCACATTTATTATTAATGGGGTCGAGCGCGTGATTGTCTCGCAGCTGATTCGTTCGCCTGGTGTGTTCTTCTCGGCCGAAATCAGCCGCGGCCGCAACTGGTACGGCGCGAAAATCATTCCCAACCGGGGCGCCTGGCTGGAACTTGAGACGGCCAGCGACGGGGCCATGTATGTAAAAATCGACCGCAAGCGAAAAGTAGCCGTCACTTCTTT
>CAYJWL010000001.1:0-51131 GCA_964373855.1 uncultured Candidatus Saccharibacteria bacterium | reverse complement strand
TGTCTTTATCACGTTGTCCTTACGCGCTGTTACAGGCTTTAGCATTTATCCTGCTGCCGAGCGTGTCGGTTCTAACAAAACCGGGAGCAAACCGCGAGGCGGCTGTCAGGTTTATAAAAGACACACTTCGGTACCTCATTGCCCTCATCATACCGGGTGCCGCCTTGGCGGCAGCCACCAGTCAACAGCTCATTACCTTATTTTATTCTGAATCTTTCTTGCCCGCAGCTCCTTCTCTAAGCGTATTGATGATCGGCTTGTGTGCACTCGCCTTCTTCTTGCTCCTGTCCTACATAACGGCGGGCGCGGGCCGAGCACGAATCAGCTTATGTGTGCTGGTGGCGATGATAGCTATGAGTGCCATGACCGGTCTGCAGACCATCCCTCGTTTTGGACTGGTTGGCGCAGCCTGGCAGACGACGTTAGCGGCTCTGCTCGGCCTGGCGGTGTTATCCGCTTATACATTTAAGGCATTTCGATTGCCGTTGCCGGTGAAAAGCACGCTCAATGTCTTGCTGGCTACCGTTGTAATCGTGCTGCCAACATATGTTTGGCTATTGCCCGCCGCTCTTTTGCCTGTCGAATACGTTGTTCTGCTGGTCCTGTACGTGGGCATTTTATATCTTCTCGGCGAAATCACCCCTGACGACCGGCGCCGCCTTGCTTCCATCCACCCTGCTCTGCGATGGTTGCAGACCGGACACTACAACAATATATGAGATCGCACCCGCGAGAGGCGAGCTGGTTGCCAATAATTTTCATAAGCGCAGGCGCTATCATAGTAACGGGCGCTCTGTTTGGAATCTCGCTGACTGTCACTGGCAACCGTGATATTAGCGCGCTTGAAAACATAGACGGCATCCCGTTTCCCCGGCCGGACAATGCCGTGCTGATTACGGAGAAGCTGGCTCACGCTGACATCTATTTACAAGAGCCGGTGCTGGCAAAAAATTTACGTCTAACTATTACATTTAATCCAAAGCACACGAAGGAGCTGGCGGTGGGTGTGCGTGCCAATTCCTTTTGGTTAAGCTACCCAAAAGTGAACATATACAACATGGCCACGGACAGACCGGGCGTGCAAAGCCGGGAACTGTTACTACCCATTTCCACCGCTATTCAGGATACTGACCGGTCTATTGACATAATGTTCTTTGCCACGACGGCTGTCTCCACCGCCTCCGAAGACGAAGGTGTCTTTGATGCCGTTGACTGGGAACTGCACAATCTGACAGCGAAAACGGAATCGACTTGGCCAAGCGCGGTCGAGGTAAAAAACTATCTTGGCAGTATTATTCGTAGAGAGAGACCGTTGTGAAATATCGTCCTGTGAGCAGCTACGCCCATGTCGTCCCCTGGATATGTTTGGTGGCGGCGGGCGGCATAGCCACAGCGCGCTGGTTGCATCCGGCCACGTATTCTGCTTCGGTCTACCTGGTTGTATCAGCCACTGCTTTCATCGGCTTTATCCTCCTATTAGTTAAACGCTAAAATGATTCCCGACGGACGCAAAATTTTTGTCAGCGTCGTTTTGTTGATTATCGCCGGGTTGCTTGCTAACGCCCGTGCCGACCGGTTGTTTTTAGATTTGCGGCCATCTGAAGGCGGAGCCAACACCATAATTTTTGATCATGGCAAGGAATATAAGCATTCCTTCATTGCCTTTCGCGCCTCATTATCGCGACTGGGTTTTTACATTCGGGCTCTTCAGGATGAATTACCTGATGCTGCCATAACGCTCCAGCTATGGCGCGGTGACAGTTTAATTATTACCAAAGAAATACCTACAGTTTTTCTGGACGAGACAGGCGCAACTGAAATCCACTTTAATCCTCCCGTTGCCACACAAGTAGGTGAAACTTTGCTGGCCGTACTATCCATTCCGCCAGAGCTTCATCAAAAAGTTGGCTGGCAGCTGCGGGTTCAGGATGAAACATTCAATCCGGCTCATGCCAAATCATTCATAAACAACAGCGAACTGGCAAATCCCGCGGCCTATCAGGCGTATGTTGCCGAGCGTCCCACAGTTGCCCTTCAGCTAGCCGGGTTTATGACACTGGGCGTGCTGCTGTGGTGGCTGCCGAAACGCAACATGGTTGCCAGATACGCCTCACTTGCCCTCTATGCCCTGGCTGTCTCTCACCTGCAAGCTGTATCGGTCATAACCGTTGGCGCGTATCCATTTTTACTTATTATAAGCCAGGCCATAGCGTTAGCCGGCATGTATCTGCTGCTGCGTCGATATATGACAATAGTACCCTCCTTGTTCGGCGCCCACTTGTTTGCGTTCACAACCTGGTATGCCCTGCAGCTTGGTGCCGGCAGACCCTGGTATCTTATGGCCTCGCTGCTTCCCTTAGTTGTGCTAGCTGCCCAGCGTCTGCTGCAGCCCATAGCCCGCCGGGTTTCACCAAGGGTAATGGTCGTAGGTGTTGTCGCAGTGTTAGCTATAATCCTGTTTGTTTGGAGGGGCCTGGCTGGCCTGCCCGCAGCGGCACCCGGTGCGATTGTTGCTCACCCGCGTGATGTGTTTCTTGACCCTCACCAGGTATCGGATTCGCTCAAGAGCTTATCTGAAGATGTGGCACTGCCATGGGATCACTTCGGAGCATATACGGGCATACCATATATTCTCGCCGCCGCCGTGGGATTGGGTCGGGGACGTACCCATAAAGTAATGCTATTATTTTTGGCTAGCGCCGCTCTGGTCAGTCTTGTCCCGGCAGCAGCCAGCGCTGCCGCCCTCGTGCTGCCGCTGCCACCTGCCTACCTTGTCATCCTTGTCGTCTTTGCCCTGGCATTTTTTGCCGGACATGGTTTGCAAATCCTGTACAATTTTTTGGGCAAAAAAGATCGGCTCGTTCGCGTCCTCTTGGCAGCCATAGCGCTGCTGGCGCTGTTTGATCTATGGCAGGTAGGCGCCAGGACACTTGAGCTCATGCTGATATGACAAAACCAAATATCCCGCCGGACGCAGAGTTCCGTCAAACAGCAGGTAATGCCGGCATGATCGGCCTAACCGCATTTCTCGGTGCGATCGTCGGTTTCCTTCTCCAGCTGTTAGTCGCTTATTATTTTGGCGCAGGAAACCAAACTGATGCTTACTTCATGGCCCAATCAACCTCTGAATTGCTGCTTAAAATATTGATGGGCGGTTCGATCACGGCTGTTTTTATACCTCTGTTTGTGGAGAGGCTAACTCAAGGCAACAGGCAATCAGCCTGGCAAACCGCGCTGAATATTTTCCATCTTACTGGCGCGCTCTATCTGGCCGCCGGAATCCTGATTGCCGTTTTCGCCGAACCTTTTATCCGCTTCGTCGCTCCGGGATTTGACGAAGGAACATTTCACCTGACTGTGACTTTGCTTAGAGTTCTGCTCCCGTCCTTTTTATTCCTTTTCCTGGTGGAGCTGGCTACTTCGATGCTTCATGCCTTAAAAATCTTCTCACTACCGGCACTGTTGCGCGTTGTCGCTCCGCTTATTTCGATCGTAGCTATCTTGCTGTTCGTAAATCGCCTGGGCATTTTTGCCCTGGCGGCAGGATCTTTAGCCGGTTCTATAATCCAGTTTACAATTCTCGTCTATGGATTACACAAACAAGGCTTATCATATCGTTTTGTTTTCCAGCCGGCCGATGCCACGATCAAAAAACTCATCTGGCTCGTATACCCTTTTGTTTTTTCGATCTTAATGACTCAGGCAGCTGGTATTATTTACCGGATTTTGGTTTCAGATTTATCCGCGGGCAGCCTGGCGTCATTGAAGTTTGCGGAAAAAATCACGCAGCTTATCACCATCATGTTTCTGAATTCTGTGACGATGGTTATCTATCCGTTGTTATCGGCCAAGGCCAGTAGGCGGGATCTGGCCGGGGTGCAGCACACCATGGCTTCCGCCATCCGACTTATTTTCTTTACTACGCTGCCGATTGTTATTGCAGTAGCTCTCCTGCGTGAACCCTTCATCTCTCTGGTCTACCAGCGCGGTTCCTTCACGCCGGAGGATGCACGGCTTACCAGCATCGCGCTGCTCTGGCTGGTGATTGGCCTGATAACTAATGGCATCAGCTCGGTCTTCGGCCATACCGTCTTAGCCATACAGCACACACGAGCGGCAGTGGCCATTACGATTGCCTCACAAGCGATCGCAGCGTTTCTTTTTCTGTTATTGGTTCCGGTTATGGCCCATGCCGGGCTAGCGCTGGCTTCCTCACTCGTCCCCTTGGCTATAACCCTGTTGTATTTCCTGCATCTCTCGAAATATATTCCGGGGCTGATGCGGGTTTTTTGGCACCGGACATATGCGCAGACTCTTTTCTTAGGATTAGTTCTGGCAGCAGTTATCATCTTGCTGCGCCCGATCGCGCAGGCCCTTCCCGTACCCTCTAAACTCTCGGCCCTCCTGCAAGTATTGATTCCCGCGGTGATTGGCTCGGCCGTTTATTTCGGCGCTTCATTCATATGGGGGATTCGGGAGATGCACGAGGTTGTAGGAATGCTCAAGGAAAAGTTTCTTAAGTACTCCGCTCGTGTGTAGCTTTTAATCCTCGTGAAGGATTATACGCGCATCATTTGACAAGAAATGTTTAGTGATACATAACTTCAAACATGAAATTTGGCGTTGTCGAATATTCAAGCAAGTCCGGGGAGATCTGGAAACACGTTCCGGGACGGCCCAATTATTTGGCCGATCCGCAAAAAGAGATTGATCCCACCAGCTTCGGGGGCTATGTAACAGTCCTCGAAGGGGAACACATTCCATTGACGTGGTTGGTAAAACCGACGCTGTGGAAAAAAGTGTTTAAGCGTATGTTTGGCTACTGGCCGGCTATGTCTAGCCTATCGTACATGCAAAAATTTGATACTATTCTAGCCGTTCACCAGTTAAGCGATGCCCATGAGATGGTGACGTTCATAAAGCGCCTTAAGCAGCGTTACCCCAATATTTTTGTTCTCGGGGTGCCGACTCAGCCGTTGGGACTGCTGCAGGTTTACCTTGATAAGGACATAAGGGCAAAATCGGATTTTATAGAGTTTATGAATGCCTGCGATGTATTTTTGACTGTCGTAAAGCAAACCAAGCAGTGGTACGAATCAATGACAGCTACCCCGATTGTTTATTTGCCGCAAATCTATCCAAGCAGCTACGCTAGCCGCTCCTTTCTGCCGCGAGCCAAAAAAGAAAAGGTGCTGTTTGTAGCCGGCATTACTGACCGGCCTGATATTCCCAAGGGACTTCTTGTTGCCAAGCTCCTGCAGCGAGAGTTTCCTCAATATATGATTGATATAACAGAAATTCCCGGTGTGCCGACTGATCTAACCAACCTGAAAGGATCCAGGTATAGAGTTATACCCTTCCGGCAATGGCGCGAGCACCTGCCTGAACTAGCCCAAAAAATACTCGTGATTAATACAGATTACACTCTTACGCGCGGACGAGTACAGGTGGATTGCGCAGCGGTGGGCACGCCAAGCTTGGGCGCAAACTCGGATGGTCAGCTTGATTTATTCCCGCAGCTGGCTTCCACTCCCGAAACTTCCGTTGATGCACTGGTGACACTGGGCCGCACACTCCTAACAGATGCAGACCATTACAATCTCGTGGTACGAGCAGCCAGGGAGAAACTACGAAAATATGATTACGAAGAGTCAGCCGCCCGGCTGAAAATGCTTGTTAAGACATTCAAGAGCGCAGCATGATCAACACCGCCATGAAATTTACCAGCGGGTGGCTCGGCAGTCCCTCGACCGTGAGCTCGGGGTCGAACGGCGGGCGAGCCGGCCCGAAGGCTCCGCACCACAGCAGAGCTGGATATGGGGTAAAAATTCCTCGGAGCTTGGAGACAGGCCTGCCCCGTACCGCTGCAACGCATCTGGTGCGGGGAGCCGCAGAAAAAGTGGGCGGAAAAAAGATTCTTATTCGTCACGTGGGCAACATGGGCGACATGGTTTTCTTCATTCCGCCGGTATTAGAAACGCTTAAAAAAAAATATCCGGATTCGCACATAACATTAGTCACCGCCTGGGGTTTTAAAAGCAGAAGAAGGAGAATCAGAAATTGGAAATTAGAAAAAGCCGACGTGTGGGGTTGGAGAAACCAGGGTGGTTTTTGTATTCATCTCATGCTGACAAATCCCCATGTTGATCAACTTATCCATTGGCACGATACAAAGCTCTCACTGGGCGGATCAATCTGCCAGGAAAACGGGTATCACATACCCACATGGAGCGCGGCGTATTATGAGTCGCAAAAGCAATCAGGACATTATAACGAAGTTCATGAACTCGATTTTGGCTTGCGCCACAGTGACAATCCGATCGAACGAATGTATCAGGCCCTCGGCATGCCCGATGAGCGTTTTTCCCATTATAAATTATATTTCTCTGCGCCTGACCGGGCCGTAGCCGATCAGATAATGAGCCAATTTCCTCACCCCAGAATAGTCTTGCTCGAGAGCCTTGAGGGAACGACAACGCGGGGATGGGATCCGCCGAAAGCTAAGAAATTAGAGAAGGAAATATCTCGAATATATGGTGTTAATCCGATATGGTTCGGCGCGCATCATGCGCGCTACTATCAGGGTCGGCCCGTTAGCCTGCGAGAAAATATCGCCTCACTGGCGCTGTGTGATGTGGGCATCGGCGTGATATCCGGGCCACTTCACTTTGCCGCCGCTGCCGGCTTGCCAACAATTACGCTGTTTGGAGACCAGCGGATTGAGCGTGCCGCCCCGGCTTATTTTCTTAATCGCTATATTGACGATCCGGCAAAAAAACATCGCACTATTCTTGGCCCCACCGGCCCGCACATCAAGCTACTCAAAGGAGACACGACATTCGTTAATTTAACACCGGCGGAAGCTAGGCAACAGAATTTTATCGACTGGATGAATCCCGGTTGCCAAGCCACCAAGAACTGCTTAGCGGTAATTAGCGTTGATGAAGTCTTATCGGTACTTAAGGATATCGTAGCGCCGTAAAAAAATCTAAAGCATCGAGGATCCTACCAGCGCAGGCCATAGCCCACTGCGGCAAGCGACGGCCTGACGCGGCTGAATTTTAGCCCGCGCCAAAAGCAGCCGCTTCGCTGCCGGGCTTGATACTTGGTTATTGTTTGATAATACTTCCCTCATGACACAACCGTGGGTGGTAATTCCAACATATAACGAAGGAAAAAATATTGAGCATCTGATCAGCAAGCTGTTTACCATCAGCGCGCCAAATCTTTCGATCCTGGTGGTGGACGATAATTCTCCCGATGGCACTAGCCAGATCGTAAAAAGACTGCAGCCAATATACCCTCGCCTCTATCTTGAGACGCGTCCGAACAAGGCTGGGTTGGGCCGGGCGTATATTCATGGGTTCCAATATGCCTTGGATCAAGGGGCTGACCATATCGTGCAAATGGATGCAGATTTTTCCCATGATCCCAATGACGTACCCAAGCTATTGCAGTCGTTAAGTGAGCATGACCTCGTCATCGGATCACGGTACGTGCACGGCATAAGTGTTATAAATTGGCCATTGCGCCGGCTGCTATTGAGCACCAGCGCCAATGTTTTTTCGGGCATGATGACGGGGTTGCCTTATAAAGACATTACGGGCGGGTTTCGTGCCTGGCGCGGTACAGCCTTGCAGGATCTTAACTGGGAGAAAATACAAGCAGATGGGTATGGCTTTCAGATCGTTATGCTGCATCAGGCTTGGAAAAAGAATCTTCGCATTACCGAAGTACCAATTATTTTTACGGAGCGGCGTCAAGGTCAATCAAAAATGAGCCGAACTATTATGTGGGAAGCATTGTGGCTGGTACTACGTTTAAGATTATTCGGATAATCAATGTGTTGCTACATATAAAAGGGCCATCCCATCTAATGCTCTTATTTGGGATAGCGCTCGCTATCGCCTTCTACCCACTCTGGCAAGGGAAATTTTATGCGGTCAGTGATATGCGCGATGTGTTCATTCCGCTTGAATTGTTCTATCAGCAGCAACTGCGCTCTGGCGCTTTGCCTGCCTGGCACCCCGATGTGGCTTGGGGATTTCCAGTTCTAGCTTCCGGTCAGATTGGTTTCTTCTATCCTCCCTTGCTTCTTGGCCGGCTTCTTTTCCCAATATTTATATATCTCCCGGTCGTTATTGTGCTGCACGTTGCCGCATCGGGAGTGGGCTTCTACCAGTATGTCCGGTCGATCGGATTGCGTTCTGGCGCCGCTTATGTCGGCGGCCTCACTTTCACCTTTGGCGCCTTCCTTTGGCAGCACTTATACCATCTAAACATCATCTTGGCCTTGTCGTGGTTCCCGTGGCAGCTTCTGGCTGTCAGAAAAATTGCTGAAACAGACCGTATTACTGCACGGCAGATTGCGATACTGTCTTTGTGTTTTGCCGGCCCGTTTTTGGTCGGACAATTTCAGATTCCCTTCCTTATGGCTGTGGTATCCGGCCTTTATTTTCTCTATCTGAAACGAATTAGAAAGCAGACTGTATTAAAAAATGTACGCATCCTCCTGATGGTGGCTGTTGGTTCAGCTCTGGTGGCAGCCGCCCAAATTTTTCCTACGGTTGAACTTTATATGCAGTCATCCCGTGCCGGCACAGGTGGTTTTGATTTAGAACAGGCGAACCAGCACAGTTACCCATTGTACCATTTACCCACCCTGGTTTTCCCCCGCTTCTACGGATCAGATGATACGTATTGGGGCAAGCGTCTGGAAGTAGAGTACGGATTTTACATCGGTATCATACCTTTAGTGCTGGCCGGGGTGGCATTCATATCACGGCAGAATTTCCGTTTCCAGCCGTATTACCTTCATTGGCGCTTCTTCGCTTGGCTGCTGCCAATTAGTTTTAGCTTGGCGCTGGGCTCACTGTCGCCCTGGCGTCTGATTGGACTGGAACCCAGCCTTTGGATATTTTCCGCGCCGGCCCGCTGGTTGCTCTTTTCTTCAGCTTCGCTGTCTGTGCTGGCGGCAATCGGATATGAAATACTACCTCTCGTGACTCACCGGGCACGCCGGGTAACGGTTTGGTTTGGAGTAGTAACGCTTACCGGCGTCATCGCCGCTAATATATTTCTGCACAAACAAGGCAATGAACAACTAATACAAACTGCCGTCTTAAGAATCCCCGCGCTCAAGGCGTTGACTGTCGATCCATATTATACGCGTAAGCTATCAAGCATGCTAGAGAGCGCCAGAGAGACGACAGTGAGCTTACGATCACCGTATACGATTCTTGGGGTAGTCATTATTGGCGCCCTGCCCGCCCTGGTGGTAACCCGCCGTGGTCATCGGGTTCTCCTAGTACTGGCGTCCGTTGAACTTGTAGTCCATGCCGCTACGGCGACGCCGAACATCACTTGGTCGGAGATATTAACGCAGCCCTCTTCTGTAGCGCGGCTGCCCCAAGCGGTACGTGAAAAGCAGGCGCGTATATATACAGTCCGCAGCGGCGGGGATACGGGCGCATTTTTTACAAATCCCGAGTCTCGCGCCAACAATGAATTACGTCAGTTGCTATCAGTCGCACTGGTACCTCTGATCGATGCCCAATTCAATATACCGGGCATAGAGTGGCCGGCCTCCCTGCCGCTACCAGCACAGTTAGATACTCTCGATAGACTGCGCGGTGGCAATGACTATGACGTGGCTGATGCAGCCCTGTTGCAGGAAATAAATGTTGGCGCCATTGTCCGCGCGACAGAGGGCGAGCCGGTCAAAATCGAGAGTATGGCGGCGCGGCCGCGAGCCGAACTAGTAGACGCGGCTGGAAAATCCTTGGGTGCGGCACATTATCAAGAGCTGTCCCCGCGGCATACGCTTGTGGCCACCTCGGCCAATCAGCCAACTGCGCTTGTTGTCCGGGATACATGGTATCCAGGCTGGCTAGCAACGGTGGATGGAGTGCCAGCCGCCATTATCAGATCAAATAATCTGTTCAGACAAATTAATCTCGCCGCCGGTAATCACCAGGTGGATATGGTGTACACCCCTGTCAACCTACATGTTGGACTGGTAATTTCTTTACTTGCAACCGCCATCTATGTCATGGTGGCGGTACGAGGGCAAGAACCGCGGCGCTCCTCCTTATACATCCACCCACCAGAATGAAAATATTATTTTCGGTCCCCACAGGATATCACTTACGTGAGTTAGTTCTGCCCCTCCGTGCAGCTTTAGAAGCCGATGCCATGATCACGGAAGTAATATGCCTTACCCCGGCCGCGCCGCACCGGGCAGAGTTATTTAGTAACTTCTCCCATAAATTTTCATTCGTCCAAAATCCCGACACAGAAGCAGGGTACGAGAAATTACTGACTCTGCAGCCGGCCGATATCGTCGTGACCAACACAGTGGGCCATGATCCACTCGACTATCCCCTTCTTGTAGCCGCCCAGAAACTGAATATAAAAACTCTGACATTTATAGCCAGCTGGGATAACGTCTGGAAAATTGAGCGGATGGTTCGACGACGGCAACCGACAGTACCCGCTGATTTTTTTATTGTTTGGAACACTACCATGAAACGGCACCTGCTTCGAGTCTGGCCGCATGTGAGTGAAGCGGCCGTGGCAGTTATTGGTGCGCCCCGACTAGACTATTTTAGGCACAATGAAAATATACCGACAAAGCAGGAACTTTATACGTATCTTAATCTGCGTCAGGCATCACGTCCTCTCATTCATGTGGCAACAACGGAGCTTTATCCTATGGACTATATTGTTGCGGCCATACGTGAGTGGATTACAGCTGACAATCTCCGCCCGGCGCCATATATATATGCCTCTGTTCACCCCGGAGGAAAATTATCCAAGCATGCCAACCTGCAACAATATGGAGTGATAGTACGGTACTCATTCGGCCGTCAATCACAGGCGCCACATCCAGATTTTCTTTACAATCCCAAGGACGTTGACATCTATATGCTGGTAGCTCTTTTTAAACATGCGGCCGTCTTAGTGAACCATTCATCAAGTACCGCACTTGAATCGCTGGTTGCCGGCACTCCGGTCATTAACGTACGATACGGCCGCCCGCTTGACTGGTGGCGGTGGTATCGCTCGATGGTCTATCGGGACTTTAATGAACATTATGCGGATTTAATCCGTGACGGAGCAACCTATGTTGTAACCAACAAACAGCAGCTTATTACCTCTCTCAAAGTATCATTGGCTGACCGCACTGCGACAGAGGCGGCGCGCCAAAAAACCGTCGCGCGTCTCATGACTACGACGGACGGCACAGCCGGTCGTAAAGTCCTTCAGGCCATTAAGCGTATGGCAACCACATGACACGAGGCGTTATCACGTTAGTGTTCGATGACGGCTACCAGAACGTCTTTGACAATGCTGTCCCTCTATTGCGGGCCAATGGGCTGCATGCAGTTTTTGCATTACCGCTGAATGGTTCACGCTTACAGCGCAATCGCGAAAGCGCGATTAAGCCTTGGCCGCAATGGCTTAGCCTGGGTGCGGAAGGTCACGAGTTAGCCTCCCATTCAGTCAATCATACTGACTTGACAAAAATATCTCAAGCTGAATTGGAACGTGAACTCCGTGAGCCATCACAATCACTGGGTGCAACCACGCTGGTGTATCCCGGTGGCGCGTTCAATACCACTGTTGTGAATGCCGCCCGCGCACATTATACCGCTGGTCGCACGGTGATAAGGGGATTTGAGACAATTCCGCCGCGTGACCCCATGCGCCTTCAGTCGTTTAATTTTACTATCAGGAATTTTAGCGTCTGGAAAGCTAATGTTTTGGCGGCCTGGACTTTCCTGGCTAATAGCTGGCTCATTGAAACCTATCACCTGGTAGATGACGACGGTGTTCTTAAGCACCGAGTCCGTACGCGTGACCTAAAAAAACACCTGGAGTTTATTGCTCGCCTGCCTGTCAGTGTTAGAACTATCCGGGAGGTTGTACAATCGTCCAGGGTATGACCAGGCTGGCTGCTATCGTCATCGCCAAAAATGCCGCTGCTACTATTACACACTGTCTTAAACATCTTCATTTTTGCGACGAAATTATTGTTATCCTTGACGCTGCCACAACGGACAGCACCGCGCAACTGGCAGAAAAATACGCTGATAAAACTATCACGCGAGCCTGGCAAGGATACGGGCAGCAAAAAAATTATGGACTAGCCCGCGCCAGCGGGGAATGGGTTCTCTTTGTTGATGCCGACGAGGAAATTACCTCTGGCCTGGCGGACGAAATAACAGCCGTCATCTCGCGGTCAGCACATACCATATATTGGCTGCGAATTATTACTGTTTTCTTAGGCAGGCCTTTGCCACATCTCTATGGTCATAATGCCAGGCTATTTAAAAAAGACGCTGCGCGCTGGACAGACAGCCCTGTACACGAGCAACTTGAAACCAACACAGGAGAAATTGTTAAGCTGGGCGATGCTATCTCGGGCGTGCTGGCGCGCCCTCTCATACATTATTCCCACGCCACGATTGGTTCATATCTGGCCTCAATGCACCACTATACCAGCTTGGACGCGCGGCGCATGAAAGAGACAGGCCAACACCGGTCAGGCCGGGTAGTGAGCGCCACGCCCTTCTTGCCTTGGCTGTTGGCGGTCAAACAATGCGCCAAACTCCTTCTTTTCCGCCGCGGCTGGCTTGATGGTTGGGCAGGCATCGTATGGTCAATCATGTCGAGTTACTATGAGTGGGAAATGGCTAGGAAGTATTTAGCTGAAGCTAAAAATTCAAACCAAAAGCTCAAAGCAAAAAGCGTAAAATAATCATATGCGGATTGTTCATGCTTGTCTGCGATATCCCCCGGCAACAGGCGGCGCGGAAAGCTATATTCAGGAAATTGTACAGCGAACGTATGCGATTGATGCGGGCCGCGATGTGCGCGTGCTGACAAGTTCAATGCGCACTCATGGGCCTGTTTCTTTGCTGGATCCAAATCTGCTGCTGGATGACCCCATATATGTGCAACGCCTGCACCATGCTGTCACACCTTTTGTCTCGTATCCTCGTTTGCAAGCGCTGTCGTATTACCTCGGACACCACCAGCCTGACATAGTGCACGCCTATAGCTTTTGGTATCAGCCGGCAGACGTCGCTGCCCGGTTTGCCAGACGTTACCACATTCCCTTTATCTTCCACCCTATCTACTACAACCACGCCACCAGAAAAAAATTAATATGGCAGTTGTATAAACAGGTGATTGGCAATATAACATTTGCCGCGGCAGATGTGGTTGTGACTATTTCACCTTACGAGCAACGGCTCATCGAGCAGGACGGCTTTACAGTCAAAAGGTTTGAGCTCATTCCGCCGGGCATAGACGTCCCCCGTTATTCGGTTACAAGACAAAATCCATTTAGGCAACGAGGGATACCGGGAAGAATTTTATTGACAGTATCTCGTTTATCTAAGGGGAAAGGAATTTCTGACGCCATTAGGGCACTTGTTGAGATCAAAAAAACACATGATGATGCCGGGCTGGTTATTGTCGGCGAAGATTTTGGTGAGCAATTTGCCCTGCAACAGCAGGCACAACGGGCCGGCCTCGCCAATAGTGTTTATTTCCTGGGGAAACTGTCTGACACAGAGCTCATCGGTGCCTATCAGCACGCGACTGTTCTTATCCACCCAACCTGGCATGAAACCTTTGGTATAGTTCCCGCCGAGGCTCTAGCCAGTGCTCTGCCCGTGGTTGCACGAAATGTAGCCGCCCTCCCGTTCGTTGTTCCTCATGCCCAGGCCGGACTGCTATTTAAGAATAATCGGGAGTTAATCAAACATGTGGCCGCGCTATTAGATAACTCCGAGCTGGGCAGGAAACTGGCCGCGGCCGGACAGTCACACGTCGCCGCATCATTTTCGTGGGATAAAAATATAAAAAAACTGATCGCACTGTATAGTGAGTACGATCAGGGAAGGCTTCAGGCGCGGCAGAGCTAGGCAGGAGCGGAGTTGATTAGGCGTTCAATTATCCCCGGCTCTTTGCATGGCAGTTTGAAAATAACATCCCACCATTTTTTAATTTCCGATTGCGGTAAAGCGCCAGCGATCCCTAAGAGAAGAGCAGTGTTCGCCAGAACCATCCATTCGGCTGCGTCAGGCACCGCCGTGGCGGTGGCTGCTAACTTCATTCCGTGTTGACCGCGAGCTTTAACTTGGTGGCAGACGCAAGTGATAACGCAGCGCGTTGCCTCACTGATTGCCCTCAGCGATTGTGTCACGTCCATCGTAAATGGTCCAAGATTCATAGCCGCATCAATGAGTTTTGGGCCGTCTCTTAGCTGGCGGCGATAAGTCGTGTTACACAGAATGTCAGTCTCTAGATCGAGCCAAAATTTCACCGGTTGTAAATGCAGCCACTCAATGACGGTATTATAGTACGATACGTTTAGGGACCATGACATTTTTTATCCCTTTAGTAATTTGATTTTGCAAGGATCAGACGTAAGGCCAGTGATTCCAGCCTAATATGTATAGTGTGCACAGTCTATGCCGGTAAGAAAAGTATTATTAGTAAGCCTGGCGGGCATTGGAAATTATCTGATGCAGTCTCCGACCATAGCCTTGCTCAAGAAAAATAAGCCCGATTGGCATGTGACTGTGTGGGTAGCGCCGCGCGGAACAAAAGAGCTGGCCGAAAACGATCCGCATGTTGATGATGTCATTGAGGCGCCTCCCAAAGCCACACCTCTCGAACATATCCGATTGACATATACGTTAAATCGTATGGGGTTTGATGTTGGCATTGTCTTGTCACCCGGACAGCTTTTTAAGAGCGCCGCCTATGTATGGCTGGCAAATATACCCCAGCGTATCGGCAATACATATCCATTCCGCTGTAACCCACGCAGCGGTTTTTTACTGACGCATCCGGTTGACGAACAGCGGGATCTTCATGATATAGAGCAAAATATTCGCTTGCTGGAACCGCTCGGCATCACCGATCAGCTACCAACTATCCGCCAAAACACGGCCGGCGACTGCGAAGCTCACGCGCAAGGAGCGGACCCTCTGGCCTGGCGGGTCAACTACCGCCTCTCAATTCCCACTGCTCATGATCAGGAAGCCATGCAGCTGCTGTCTACCCTCAAAGTAACACGCGGAAAATCTTTGATTGGCATCCATGCCGGCTCGGCCCCGGATTTCCTTTGGAAGCGATGGCCGGCAGAAAACTTTATCGCCGCAGCAAATCACTTTATTGCAACATTAAATGCCCACATATTGCTTTTTGGCGGTCCGGCAGAAACCCAGCTTAATCTGTCTATCTCACATCAGCTCAAGCCCCACGCCTCCGTTATTTCTACAAATCTTCTAACAACAGCAGGTCTCATGAAACGATGCCAGTTTGTGCTGTCCAACGATTCAGGCCTGATGCATCTGGCCGCGGCCAGCGGCGCTAAAACCTTCGGTCTCCTTGGCCCGACCGATGAGAAAAAAACGGGCCCGCGCGGAGTTGACTCACATGTTATTCGCGCTAAAGGAACCCAGCCGGCCTATGACACAGAGAAAAATTATCACATAAAACAAACACCGCATCCCACCATAACGGCCATTACGTCAGATCTTGTGATCCAAGAAATAACCAGCACGATTTGATAGACAGTGTCCCTTACAGAGCGTTGTAGAATTTCTCATGGCGCGCCGGGGAAGACATGATCTGCTTGAGCCACATACGCGCTGTCGTAGAAATACTGTGCCGTCTCTGCGCCTCTAATCGAAGAGCACCAAGGAGAGAGCGGGCTAAATCTTCGTGTGATCCCCGGGCAAACAAAAAGCCGGTCTGGCCCTGCTCAATTATTTCTCCCGGGCCGCCCGCATCTGCGGCTACCACAATCTTCCCGCGCGCCATTCCCTCGATCACTGTTCTGCCGAATGGCTCAAGCCACAGGTGCGGCGAAACTACAATAGAGGATTCATCATAGTAATCAATCATTTTTTCATACGGCACATGGTCGATGAACGTGACGTTGCGGCTCATCCGCAGCGAATCAACCAGCTGCTCATATTGATGCTTCTGTGCTCCGCGACCAACTAGTGTCAGATGGGCATCACGCACATTCTGCATGACATTTTGCCACGCCCCGAGCAGCAATCCCACGCCTTTATACATCTCCACCCGTCCGACGTACAGCACTTCATGAGGCTTCCCTTCACGCAGTGGCTTTTCTATATATTCTGGCGCCACAGGATTATAGATAACTGCGGTGTTGATATTGCTCAAATCACGATGCTGGCCAATTTCCTTGCGCAGCGCTTCAGAAATAAAAATCTGGTTTTTAAACAAGCTAAATGTTCGATATCGATACGGTAGGTTAAACAAATATTGCCAAGCCCGGAACGGCTTGCGCCACAGCGATGCCTCGGCAATCCTGTTTGATCGCAAATTAGCGGACCAAGACAGCGGCTGATCAGGAATCGATCCATCGCGCAGCAAATAATTGGTATCTCCAGATATCTGGGCGTAATCACGGATTGTAATAACTGTCTTGGGCCAGCCTGTTTTTGTACTAATCGCTTCCCATTCAGCTAATACTACAATTGTGCGAAAGTCATGGGCATGAATAATATCGAATTGAGACGAATCGACGCTCGCCTTTAAGCCTTTAGCAATTCGCCGAGCGTGGCGTTGTTCTAATAACGGTTTGGCTGTAAATGACAGCGGCAGCCGCATCACGGCCACATCGTTAATGTTCTCGATCTCTGGCACAGTACCTTCAGTAACAACGTGAAGATCGTGTCCGGCGGCAGCCAAGCCTTGCGCAATAAGATGAGTCGAGATCTCGCCTCCCCCGCTAGTTGCTGGCGGGTAGTGACCAGACAAAAACAAAATCTTCATAGCAATTGTCGGTACACGGCCAGTTCAGCGTTGGCTGCTTTTTTCCATGAGAATTGTTTAGCTCGTTCAATTCCCTGCCTGCGTAAATTGGCTGCTGTACTAGCATCGCTCACAGCCTTTTTTATACTTTTCGCAAAGCAGTCAATATCATCCGGATCACATACTAATGCAGCCTGCTCACCATACTTGCCATTGTCGCCCACCACCTCCGGCAGGGAAGTAGCATTTGAACAAACCACCGGCGTCCCAGCCGCCATGGCCTGTAATGGAGGCAACCCAAACCCCTCAAAACGCGAGGGGAAAACAACTATATCAGCCAGATTATAAAATTCATTAAGCCCCGCTTCGCTACCAACTTTATTAACAAACGTGACACAGTGGCGGATTCCGGCCGCATCAATATTCTCCAAAAACTGCTTTCTACCCTGCGGCCGGCCCGGCGCTCCCACTTTGATTAACACGGCTGACGGTTCGGCTTGCAGCAATTTGGCAAATGCCGTTATCAGCGTTGTCAGGTTCTTTCGAGGATGATCTGAACCAACATAGAGCACAATCGGGCCGGCCTTGGCCGGAAGTCTAAGCGCCCTAAGAAGCTCTCTGTAACCGATCGAGGCGCGGAAGTCAGGGATAGGATGAAAGGTGGCATCTACCCCGTTAGGTATAACCGTAATATGCTCACTGCTGATATCATAAGCTGCCAGTAAAGTTTGCTTGGTATATTCAGAGACGGCAATAATATGCGATGCTTTTGTAATCCCGCTGTACAAGAATTGGTTTACGAGTGCCGCCATAGCGTCTTGCGGCTCTAGTATCTCAATGAGATCATGAACGGTGACGATTGCCGGGGATAGACTATGCGCCAGCCAACTCAAAGATTGATTCGTCGCATGGTACATATCGAAGGATGGCGTATCTAAATGCCTGAGGTGCTTCGTAAGCTGTCTGCCTAGCCGCCACCAATTAATGCTCTTGCTGCCCAGTACTGCCGGCCATTTTTTAACACTACGTATTACTGTATTCCCTTGAGACAGCTGTCCTTTGGCTCCGTCAATCCTAAAGTCCGCCAGACTAATATCAGAAGCCATGCCCCTGATGGTATGAGCAATATGGCTGGCTCTGTTGCCCACACCGGAAAGCGGACTGGCATTCGTGATATAGGCTATTCTCTTCATAGCAATTGCCGATAGACTGCAAGCGTATTGTCCGCCACTGCCTGCCAACTAAATTTGTTGACTTGAGCTAACCCCGCCTCGCGCAGGTGCATCTGCAGCGCCGGCTCAGCCAGAACAGCAGTTATCTCCTGGCTTAACCGGCTAATGAAGTCTTGATCATTCATTCTCTGTGCGAGGTCCTGGGTGCTGAACGGAACAATTCTCGCGGCGGCGCCAACTACTTCCGGTAAAGGTTCGGCATTACTCACAATCACCGGGGTGCCACAGGCCATGGCCTCCTGCGGCGGGAAGCCCCAACCCTCAATAATAGAAGGCCAAACGAATAGATCCGCCGCGGAGAATAAACTCGGCAAGTCTTCATACGGAACAAAGCCAACCATGCGAACCCTGGTCTCAAGGTGGAGCTGCCGCACCAGACGCTGGCTGGTATCCCGTTTGTGAGCCTGGCCGCCAACAATCACCAGATTGTGGGGAAACTGGCCGGCTATTTGGCCAAAAGCCCGGATGAGGGCTGATACATTTTTACGCAAATCTCGAGTGCCAACAAACAGGATATAAGGCCCGACAATGTCATACTTTTGACGCATGGCAGTAAGGCGCCGCGCATCTGTTATTCTCCGGAAATGGTCTCTGTTAACGGCCGGCGGCGTTACGGTTATTTTGTTAGGTTCAACCTCAAAATAACGAAGGATATGTTCCCGGCTGGCGTTAGAAATAGTTACAATGTGATCGCTGAATCGCGCCGCGTGCGTAAGCGCCCGCCGCCAGTAACGGCGCCGCCATAGGGTTTGCGTCTGGGGCAGCAGCAGCGGGATAAGATCGTAGATCGTAACAACGGTAGGCGCTAAGGTGCGGGCAGGTACAGCCGCCTTGGTAAAATGCACGACATCGGGATGCAGGCGGCGTATCTCTTTGGTAACGTTTCGTTCCAGCCAGCGTTTAAGCAGTAACGGATGGCGCAGCGGAATGACAACTTCAGCTGCCGCCGGGAACAGGCCCCTGCATTTTTCACCATCGTACAGCAAAGTAAACCCGGTCTTTTCTTTATTAAACAATATGTGCCTGATTAATTCTGCCACATACGTCCGCACGCCGCTGCCGGCGGCCGATAAAGCTCTCGCTTCTAATACAATCTGCATCGGAAAGACATGAAAATTACGTTGCCAGCCGGGCGTTGTTCAGCACCTGCTCGAACTTCTGCGCCGTTCTTTCAATAGCAAACCTCTTTACGAGCACTCGATTCTGCTTTGCCATATGGCGTCGCAACAATGGATTATTGAGCAGACGCGATATGGCTGTACCAAGCGCGACCAGGTCTTGAGGGGAGGCCAACAGCGCATTTTTTCCCTCTGTCAGAAAGTCCGCTTGCCCGCCATCAACGGGAGCAACTATAGGCAGACCGGCATCCATCGCCTCGAGAAAAACAATCCCGAATCCTTCATGGCGGGCTGATGAGACATATAGATCCGAGGCACGAAGCATCTGGCGCTTCCGCTCTTCTGACACATACCCCATAAAATGCACTCTAGCACGCAGGCCTAATTGTGCGGCTTGAGCCTTTAAAGCTGCTGCCTCCGGCCCTTCACCTATAATAACCAGATGCGCCACCGGAATTTCTGTCCAAGCCGCCAGCAGCAAATCAAAGCCTTTACGGGGAATGAGACGGCCAATTGAGGTTGCAATGAGAACATGTTCCGGTAAACCTAACTCGGTTCTGGAGGCGGGGGGCACAAGGAGCGGTACATAGCCAATATGAGTCACAATGATCTCTTGCTTTACCCCATGGAGTTGCCGCGCCCGCTTCTTGGTGTCCTCTGATATTGCTGTGCAAACTGTGGCGTGCGCCGCCAGCGCGCGAATAGTGCTCCGCAGCCACCAGTGTCGGTGGGGTGAAATTCCCTTGGTGGGATCATAAATGTCTCCGCCGATAAAACTTAGGACGAACGGCACACGCCACATATGAGCTAACACCGCTGCAGACAGGCCACTGGGCAGAACAAATTGTGCATTGATAACAGCAAAGGAATGGGCGCGGCACAGGCGCCATCCGACTACCAGTGACGAGATCACAAAACTTGCCATGGAAAGGATTGAGGCAGTCGGCATTTGCTTTCTTCCCAGAACGCGACAGCGGTGCACTTTCACTCCATGATTGTCCACATCCTGCGGCAGACCTGGAAAAGCCGAAGTCAGCACATGGACAGTATGGTTTTTTGCCAGGGCTATGGCCAAATGTTGTGTAGCAACGCCCCCGCCTCCGCCCAGAGGCGGGTATTCAAAATTGATAATAAGAATATTCACAATACATGTCTTATAAGGGATCGCATATTCTGTACGCTAGTTTGCACAGATCGTCAATTTTTTGGTTGGACCTTACTCTAAGACGGGTTGGGCAATCATTAAGGGGTTCTGCAGAACACTTTTCCCGCCCGGTCCAGAACGAAAATGACCCGATTTTCCCCGGGCGCTAATGTCAAATCTACCGACACTTTATTTTGCTCGGCGGGCCACATAGTGATAACCGTATTATTGAAAATAACTTCACCGCCCGCTGTCGTTTCCGGCGGCTGACCGAATTGAAGGGTGATGTCCGCCGGATTATTGTTTAGATTGAGTATGGTTACACTGGCCTCATCCCCGATTTCGGCAAAAACACTGCTTCGGCTACTATCGAAGCTAACGTTGGCCCAGCCCTCCCCCCGCATGAGAAATATCCCATCGGTCGACACACCTCTCGGACTTGCCGTATATACCTCGACGTCATCAAAACTATGGCGGATCAGGCCGGCGTCCTCCACCAATCCTCGAATCGAGCGTAACTGGCTGGCAGCCAGAGAGTCTGTATGAATGATAACTGCGGCAACGTCCAGCCAGCGCAGAGCATCAGGTAGCGTTTCTACTACGTCTTGACCAAAAAATTCCGTCCGACGCTCGCGCAGCTCTCTGGTGCGCACATAAAGCAGCTGCCGCACTCCCGGCACGCTCTTGACTATCTGATGCGCCTCGCTTCCTTCCGCTCGCTCCAAGGCGATATTTCCAAGAACTTCCTTTCTGTGCTGCCCACTGGCATAAAGTGCGCGCGAAGCAATCGTATAATTGGTCGCCGCGGGAATTTCAATCACACGGCTGCCACTTTGCTGTTCTAAAAAAGCATAGGCTGGGCTTGGCTGCACCGGCTGAACGGGCACAGGCAGCCAGACAAAGTCGATCAGCACAAGCAGTGCCACCAGGACAACATTTGCCGGCCGGCGCACTTGGGAAGAGATGACCCAGCCAAACAATATCGCGGCCGCCAGCCCAACCATTACTCCCGCGCGCGCCACCGTCCGGACCGAACTGAAAATTGGCAGTTGATCAAAGAGATCAAAAGGCAGATAAACCGGCAGAACGTAGCCGATCATATGGAGCTGTGGTCCGAGGCTTATGACAAAGAAAATAATAAACACGGCGGCCCAGAATGTTCTGGGTCGGGACGGAACTTTCTGGTGAAAAAAAACAATCAAGAGTAAAGGGATTATGCCCAGATACTGCGTGGCCTCGGCCGAATTCCCTGTAAAATGGCGTGAAAAAAGTTCATTCGTGATATTGCCCCACAGTGAATGAAATGGGCTCGGAACAAAAAAGGCAGAAAGATCAGCGGAAAAACGGACAAGTTGATCCCGACCGAGCTCAAGCGGGGTATGCTGCTGCCAAGCCAGTCGCAGCGTTGGCCAATACGGCATGGCGCCAAATGAGACAATCAGAGCCAAGAAAACGGAGACGTACATCCAGGAACGTCGTTGCGCGATGATCCGGCGGACTTCTTGACGATACCAAACCAAAAACACCAGGCTGAAAATTGCCAGCCAGAGCGCATAATGATGCTCTGTCCAGAACTGGATAATAGTAATCAGAGCCAGAGATACTGTTGTCCACCATGACAGCCGACGAACACTCAAAAAAAGGAGAAGGATGATAAGCGGCAGCCACTGAACCTGCATTGCGCCGAAGTGTCCGCCAGAATGCGCCACATGAAAAGGCAGAAACATGTAGAATAAGCCCGCCAGGAACGGACCCGAGCCAAATATAATACTATGTGTTGCCGGTAATTCGTGTGTCGGCGCTGGCAGCAAATGAGTCATGAGAGCATACACAGCCAAGCCTGACATAACAAACGACAACAGCCACACGATGTTATACGTCAGCGGTTGCCCAAGAGCCCAGTGCAGGGGCATCCATGGCCATACGGAAATATTGACAAGCCGGGCCTCCCCGCCTCCCCACAGTTCGTGACGTATATATGAAGACAGCTGACCATTGGCTGCGGCTCGGGCTATCTCGGAGGACTTTTGCTCAAACCGCCACATAGACTGCCACGGGTCACCACCGCTCCCGATAACCGAGTTGCCAAGATTGACAGTGGCTGGCCATGTCATGACCACAGTCAGCAGGACGTACAACACGGCCACAACCGCGTGGCGCTTACATAGGGACTGCATCTTTGCTATTAACTTCAATAGTTCAGTTGTTATGATGATTGCGGCAGCGCAACCTGGGCACCGGCTTGCTTGGCTTTAATATCGGCTGTCACCCGATCAATAATGTCATCAATCGTATATCGAGGAGTAAAACCAATAAGATCCTGCAGTTTTTTAATGTTAGGCACGCGTCGGTCAATATCATCAAAACCAACTTTGTAAACCTTGTCATAGGCCACATGCTCTGGCAGGCTCCGGCTGCGGAGCCGTGCAATCACCCGGTCGGCTAAAGTATTGATAGAAATTTCCTGGTTGCTGCCGATGTTATACACCTCACCAACAGTTTTATCGCTCTCCATTATTTGGTAGAGAGCCGGCACCACATCCCCCACGTGACAAAAACACCTCGTTTGCTCACCATCGCCGTATACAGTCAGCGGCTTGTTTGCCAGCGCCTGGGTAATAAACCGCGGTAAAACCATACCGTACGCCTCACTTTGTCTCTCGCCAATTGTATTAAAGAGGCGAGCGACGGTGACAGGCAAGCCTCGTTCGTGCCAATAGGCAAACCCTAAGTACTCATCTAAGGCTTTAGAGCAAGCATAGGACCATCGTGTGCTTAACGTGGCGCCCATTCTTAAGTCATCTTCTTCGCGGAAAGGTTCGTGGCTGCTGCGGCCATACACTTCTGATGAGGAGGCCAGCAAAATTTTATGCCGTGCCGGATCCGCCGCGGCCAGCACAGTTTCCGTGCCTTGGACATTGTTCTCAATTGAGCGCACCAGGTTATTGATGATGAGCGTGACACCGACCGAAGCTGCTAAATGATAGATCCGATCCGAGACATCTGTGGCCTGACGGACAGCCTCCTTGTTAAGAATTGTGTCGTGCATGAAATGAACGCTCGGATCCTGAATAATTGATTCAATATTGTCTATTGATCCGGTCGACAAGTCGTCGATAATATACACTTCATCACCTTGACGCAAACAATATTCAGCTAAGTGCGAACCGATAAAGCCAGCGCCGCCGGTTATAAGTACCTTAGACATAGGACCGCTCCTTGGCTTTGGCAAGGACAGGTGCTGCTGTGTCATTCTCCAGCCGCTTGGTAGGTGCCGGCTTTTCTCCTGGCTCCTTGGCCGCTAAAGTGCTGATTTTGTTTTTAAGGAGCGCATTCTCCTGGGCTAAGTAACGGATGCGCTGATCATGCTTTGAGATCAGCACAGAAAAATGAAGGGCTAGCAAAAAGAGCCCGCTGGTCAGTATCAGAAACAAGGCCGCTGGAGAATACGAAATGCCAACCGCCTGCGCCAGCATATCCAGCAGCCGCGTGAAGGCCGAAAAAACAACTAACGACAAACCCACTAAAAACCAAATGATGGAATAGCCCTCTTTCAATTTTTCCCGGCGCATCAGATTCACAACGATCCAAAGCAGTATCAAGCTGCCGGCGATGGCAAGCGCTTGAATCCGCGGCGGAATGGTGGTGGCAATAATGCTAAACATGCTGGCGATGTGCTTTAAACCCGCTGATCAGAATAGCGATGGCATTAGAGAGGACAAAATACAAAGCCTTGAAACTCAAATCACGCCCCACTACCGACTGGCCCGTCTGTCGATGACTCATGGTAACCGGGACCTCGCCGATGCCATACCCGGAATTGAGGAGCATAACAATCGACTCTGGTTCGGGAAAATCGGGGGGATATTGCTGGGAGAGGAAGGCAAGCGCCCGCCGGCTATAGATGCGAAACCCCGACGTAGAATCGTAAATATAGCGTCTGGTCACCATCCTGATGAGCCAGGAAAAGACATGAATGCCAAACCAGCGCAGCGGAGATGATCGATAAAGACGATCAGCCACAAAGCGGCTGCCAATGACCATATCAAGCGTACCGTTGGATTTCTCCAGCTCCTCAACCAGGCGCGGAGCAAATCTGGGATCATGTTGCCCGTCAGCATCAATCTCAATCGCGGCCTCATACCCATTGCGATAGGCGTACATAAAGCCAGTCTGAACTGCCCCCCCAATACCCAAATTGAAAGGCACGTCCAGAACTATGGCGCCGGCGCCTCGTGCCGCCTTGGCCGTCGCATCGCGCGATCCATCGTTAATAACAACAACCGGCACGCCCGGAAGAGACTGCTGCACATTGCCAATGACGCGGGCTACGGAAGCTGCTTCATTATAGGCTGGCATTATCACACAGAGATTACTGCTCATAAGATAACGGGTAGACACTTCAACACAATGCATTTAGCATACAGTAGCGCATTTACCAATGAAAAGAGTAGTCACCCGCCTTCTGGTATTATCACCGCTCTACCCGCCTCACGCCGGCGGGCTGGAAAATCATGCAGATCAATTTAACAAAGCTTTGGCTGAAGCCGGCTACCGTATCACTGTGTTGACACCGATAACATCTGCCGGCGGCGAGTTTAAGACGCAGCAGCATAACCTTACTGTATATCGCTACCCCGCGTGGGAAGTGATCCCAAATTACCACATCCCGCGACTGTGGAGCGGACGATTCTGGCGCATATTCCACCTTGCCCTTCTCTTCCAGCCGGATCTGATTCTCTCTCGGACACGTTTCTTTGCCTCATCACTGCTGGCCCTCGCCCTGGCCCGCCTGCAAAGAACACCCTGGCTGCACATCGAACATGGGTCAGACTATGTCTATTTGAACAACCCATGGCACAGACTTATTGCCCGCCACTACGATCGGACCATCGGTGGCCTGGTCCTGCGCCAGGCCGATGACGTCGTCGCCGTGTCAAAAGCCGCCGCCGCGTTTGTTGAGAACTTATCCGGTCGAAGGTGTCAGGCAGTAATCTATCGCGGTCTAGAGTACAATGCAATCAACAACATTGTACCGGATGCCAGAACCCGGTTAACATTCGCCGACAAGACAATTATTTTATATGCCGGGCGCTTAATTGACGGCAAAGGCCTGCCCGATCTCATTCGCGCTTGGCAACATTGTGATCACAGCCAAGCTATATTGCTTATCGTCGGAACCGGACCACGAAAAGAAGAAGTCGAGAGGTTGATCGCTCAACGCGCCCTGCGCGACACAATCCTGTTGTTGGGACCCAAGGACTGGCAGGCAACCGTCTCTCTTATGAAAACTGCCGATATTGTTGTAAACCCAAGTTACACCGAAGGGCTGCCATCCTCGCTGCTAGAAGCAGCCGCGTGTGCCAAAGCGATTATTGCCACTGACGTGGGCGGGACGAGCGAGATAATTACGGACAAATTCAGCGGCTTGCTGTTCGCTCCAAACGATATCAATCACCTGGCCGTGCTCATTGATGATTTGCTGGCTCATCCGGCAAAACGCAGACAGTTGGGGCAAAACGCCCGCCAACAGGTGCTGCGCAAATTCAAATGGGCCACTGCGGTCAGGCAGTATGAGAAAATTTTTCAGATACTCACCCAGTAGAGAAATTTATCATCGTGCCTGCTGCCTGTTTTTCTTGTACCAGTCAATATACTTCACGAGTCCTGCCTCAAATCTTACCGCTGGCTTATATCCGAGCTCGCGTCGCGCGCGATTGATATTGGCGTGGGTTTTATATATGTCCCCGGACCGTTTTGCCCGATGTACAACCGGAGTGCGAATCCCGACATTAGCCTGAATCAGGCGCCGTAACGTGTTGATGGATGTATTCTGACCGCTGCCGATGTTATATAATTGCCCAAAACGTACTCGATTACTGGTTGTAGCCTTAATATTTGCCTGGACCACATTATCCACATAGGTAAAATCCCGGCTCTGTTGTCCGTGCCACTCGATAAACAGCGGCTTGCCCGCGAGCGTGCGGCTAACCAAAATTGGAATAACGGCGGCGTACTTTGACTGTGGATCCTGGTACGGGCCGAAAACGTTAAAATAGCGCAGGATCACTGTTGGCAGACCATATACCTGGAAAAATACCCGGCAATAATGCTCGCCAAGTAATTTGGTGACGGCATACGGCGATTGCGGCTCGGTCGGCTGCGTTTCCACGTTTCGGCCGCCGCCCTTAAGACCATACACCGAAGAGGATGAGGCGAAGACGACACGGCGTACGCCCGCATCCCGAGCCGCCAGGAGAACATTTAGAGTTCCGGTCGTGTTAACCCGATGTGTGATTCTTGGCTGCTCAACCGAACGCCTGATGGAACGAACGGCCGCCTGATGAAGAATAAAATCCATGCCGCGGCTCGCCTTTCTTATATCCGGGATAGAGGTAATATCTCCCCGCCTGAAGTCAACTTGGGCTTGAATGCCCTCCAGATTACGCAGTTGGCCGGTGGAAAGATTATCAATAATTCGCACATAATGCCCGCGCCGCAATAGCTCCCGGGCAACATTGCTGCCGATAAATCCCGCTCCGCCCGTGACAAGGTATTTAGCCATAACTGAATAACGTGACAGTATATATGATCCGGGCGGAGGATCAACTCGATGAAGACATGGTATCGTTAAGGCATGGTCTTATATGACTGAACGCCTTAAAATGACGGCCGGGATATCGCTGGCAATCATGGTGGCAGCCGGATTGATGCTCCAGTACCCCCTCCAAACAACTTGGCCTATAGGCGGGGATGCGACGCGGTACATTGCTGATGTCAAGCAAGTTACCAAGAGCGCCCAACAATCATGGACGACGGGTCTGTATACACTCGCATTCAATTCCTCGTACCCGGCTGCTACTGCACTATTTGGATTAAGTAAGCTTCTTCCACTAAGCTGGCCAGAGCGCTTCACATGGTGGATAGTGGCGGGCCATACGCTTGTGGTCATATCGCTCGCCCGTCTGCTTTGGCGTCTGGCCGGGTGGCCGGCCGCTGCCGCCGCTATCGCGATCTGGCCCTTTGCATTCACAAAAATCACAAGCCACGTCGAGTCCGGCACGCTGGCCCAGCTCCTCAGCCTAAGTCCGGCGATTGTAATGATCTCATTATTCGACAGCCGGAAATATTGGCTTTGGCTGCTGCTGACACTCACGTTTTTTCTTCATCCCTTAACTGGCATCATACTAGCTGCAGTCGCAACTCTGACATTCGCGGCTGTCTCTGGCAAGCATCAGAAGACGCTACCTTGGCCGGCAAGAATTCCAATAATTATAACAGGGGTGATTACCTTGACGCTTGTGGCAGTAATCGTCTGGAGAGTGAAAGGAGCCTTGTTCTACTCTGATGCGTACAGTACGAGCCAACTGCCTCTGGCAGATTTCATTAAAATGCCATTTGGTTTTTTCTTACTCATAAGCCCGGCCGGCCTCGTAGTTCTGGCAAAAAAATATCTACTAAACCGCTCGCCGCTCATTATTGGATTATTCAGCTTCTCATTCCTCGCCTGGCTGCTTGCCAATAACCATCTACTTGGCATTGGTGTACTCACTGGCCGGTTCTCGACCTATTTTGCGATCGCTACAACAGCGCTGGCGGCAGCTGCTTTTCCCTGGCTGACGACGGTCTTGTTCCCCAAGCGGAGCGTACGAGTGGCCGTTGTGATCGCTCTATTCGTGTCATTGAGTCTGGCAGCCTGGAATGAGAATGCGCGAATTTATAATTTCTATGAATCTCCACCGAAATATGCGAGAATCCATCCTGATGAGCTTGCCGCCATCGAGTGGCTGGAAAAAAACTATGCCGTCCCACAAGTTGTTGCCTCCAGCCGAGCTAATCGGCATAGCGAATGGATCCCGATTTTGAGTAAGCATAGCTGGCAGGGTCTGCCGGCTACTGATCCGCTCTGGCATCTGACAACCGCACAGCTGCCAACCTTTTTGCTCGCAACACCATATACGCATGTTATTCTGTTCGGACATCGGGAGAAGCCCACCGAGCAATTTCCAGCGGGCATGGAAATATTTCCGGCTGTTTATAAAAACGACAGCGTTATCATCCTTCAAGTTAAAAACACATGAGTCTTATTCCATTGGCTGCAGCCCTCGTATTCGCCGCCGCGCTCACCGCGCGGTACCCGATACCAATCTGGATTGTACTGACAACACTAGCAACAGGTTTATTATTGTTACTCATCTCTGCTGGCAGGGGTACTATATTTCTGCTAGCCCCTTTTGTTATTGTCCTAGCGGTTGCATTCATTATGCCATTGCCGTTGCCTACCTCTTGGCCGCCAGTGGTCCGGCTCGGAGTGCAATCTGGCGGCTGGACTCTGCTCCTTGTTCTCGCTTGGCACACCGCCAAACAATTCACAGATAAATCTGTCTAAGCGCACACCGCCCGCTTCATTGCAGCTCTTACAAGAGCATAAAAGTACGAGCTACCAGGGACGGCAAGGCATACATAGTAATCGCTACCACTACCCACATCGCAGCCTTGGAGGCTTCGTCAGCCGGCTGCTGCCTCCAGCGACCACTCACTATCGCTAAACGAGTGCGCTGGCCAAACAAAGCCAGACTGATATCGCCCTGCTTAACATTGGCGGCGATGCGATAGTTGCCATCCGGATAGGCAGCATCATCAACTTCAATAAATAACCGCGGCGCTTTATTTTTATCCGTCGCCATTATCATTGAGCCGTCAAACTGAACTTCAACTTGATCGGCTAGGCGAAACGGTTTTGGGGGCCGCAGGATTACTTCCCCGCTCCCGGCTTCCCGGGAACGCAGCTGCCACTCGTGCAGAGCCTTCCCGTCTTGGAGCAAACGCACGACAATGGCTGCCGAGTCTTCCGGAAAAAATGCCGGGATGACAAGTGCAGAGAAAAGGACAGGCGAGGCCAACCGGACGGTCTGGGTTGCTATGAACTGGGCATAAATCGGCAATCCCTGCGCTGGCTCCCGCGAGGCCAAAATACTGACGACTTCTTGTTCAACGGATTGACTTAGCCACACGCCGGTGACTGCGGTCCAGGCTGCCACCGCCAGCCACGATATTATCAGCCAGGATGGTCTGCTTGGCATATCCGGCTACTCGGACTTAATCAGATTGTTTTTCATTGGTTTGCTGGCACATCGCAGCGAAACTCTCCGCCGCAGATGTCATAATAGGTCAGTCCAGACTCATTCACAATGCGATAATACATGTTATACTCAAGGTCTAGCCCGGCCGCCGGCTCTGCCCTATTTTCCATCAGGGCGCGAATATACCAGGCAATTGCTGCCTCCCCATCGGCGGCGAGTATTACATAAGTAAACGGAGCGGCATCAAATATTTTTGGATAATACCCCAGCTTGTTGTTGCTCATCTCTAAGGCGTGCTTCAGTTGCCGTAATTCCTGTCTGCGCTCGCCATCGCGCACTTCCCGTCTGGCGTGCACTAACGCCGGCAAGAGTGCCATTATAAAAACGACCAGCAAACAACCGAGAACGGCGTATTCGTTTTTAGCGGTTTTGTCCACCTTGAGCATGATAATACCACAGCTGGGCAGGCGACTGGCCGCCGGATATACTACTCGCATGTCTGCGTTAGCGAAGTGGTTCGGCATGGCAGGGTTAGTGGTGGCGGTGACCCTGCCGATGGTCTTTGACTTGGGGAAGTTCAGCACAGCTGATGAAAAGCGCTGGCAGGCTAATGTCAGTGGTTTTACCTCCAAACTGGCACAGGGAAAATTTGGTGCTTTGCTGCAGCGCCCTCACCCCGGAGTGACAACACAGTGGCTGGCGGCGCCGACTAATCATCTGGCATCGTGGCCGCTAAAGAAGCTGCCGCTGGTTGCAGCCCAGATAATTTTGATCCTGATGATTACCTACGTTGCCTGGCGGCTGTGGGAAACTGTGCCAGCAATTCTGATGGCCCTGTTGCTGGCATATGATCCGCAAGTAGTAGCCCATATACGAATCTATGCGATGGATTCGCTGCTGGCTCTCTTTACTCTTCTCTCCCTGGTATGCCTGCTGTTGTGGCAAAAATCACATCAGCCCAGATACCTGATGTACTCGGGAGCGGCCGCTGCACTGGCTGTCCTCTCCAAACTGCCTGGCATAATCATCGTTCCAGCGGCTATCGCTGTCCTAGCTACCAAGTTCGCTCCGCGCAGACAGTGGCGAGACCTGACGAGAACTGTAGCGTGGTGGCTGTTGGCGTTTGCTGTCACTCTTATCATAGTCTTACCCTCATTGATTGTCTCGCCCCTGACGACTGCGAATATATTGCGAGACTTCTTTGCCTCCTCTGCCTATCAGGATCTGCACGCATCCGGCGCATATTACTACTTGCGCACGTTAATCTTCTTCCTCACACCTGTGCATATGGCGGCGCTGATCGCACTGCTAATCTATTGGCGATACACTTCAGGAACCCGCCGGCATCACGTTACCGTGCTGCTCGCCACCGCCCTGTTCTTTATTCTTGTCATGAGTTTCGGCACAAAAAAAGGCGACCGCTATATTTTGCCCAGCTTTGCCTTGTTCGATGCTGTCACCGCCATTATTGGCGCCACATTCTTGTCTGATTTTAAGAAAAGCCGGCGGGCAATGGCACTGTCGTTTGTCTTCATTGCCCTATTAGCCTGGCAGGTAGGGGATATCTGGCGTTTACATCCCTACGCATTGGCCTATGTGAACCCTCTGACCAAGCCTTTTTTTGGTGAACGCCGGTTGGGCTGGGGCGAGGGGCTTGATTTAGCTGCCGACTATCTTAACGCCAAGCCGCAATCTAACCGGCTCAAAGTTGCATCATATTATCCACGCGAATTTGCCCGGTTGTTTGCCGGTGAAACTGTTGAGTTACACCAGTGGGATGCCGGAAATATTAATTATGTTGTATTCTATCGAGCGGCGCTGGAACGAGGAGCCGATGCCTGGGAAACTGATGTCTGGCGCCAGCTGCAGCCAAGGGAACCGGAGAAAATAATTCAAATTAATAACCTGGATTACGTCTGGATATATCAAATCAAAGAGTAATCGCCTCCGGAGTTTCGCATGACAGTGTTGTCTGAATCATAAGCGGAGATTATGTCTTCAACTAAAAGATTCGGTTTTGAATGGGCTACATACAGTGAACTGGAGCCGTACGAGAAAGAGTATGAGAAACAATTTCTGAACTGGGTCTACCCTCTTGCGCCCTCGTATTTCACAGGAAAATCCATTCTTGATGCGGGCTGCGGTATGGGTAGAAACAGCTATTGGTGTTTACACTGGGGCGCGCACGATCTGGTTGCCTTCGACGCAAACGAACGGACCGTGGCGGCTGCCCGGAGAACGCTTAAGCCATTTCCTCAAGCTCGAGTCGTTCTGGCGGATATCTATGACCTTCCGTGGGAGAATCAATTTGATCTTGTGTTATCCATTGGTGTAATCCACCACTTGGCAGAACCTATAAAGGCGGCCGCCCAGCTCAAAAAGGCACTTAGCCCCGGCGGAGAAATACTATTATGGGTATATAGCCGGCCGGGCTTCGAGGGTTGGCTCTTTTGGCTCGACCCAATTCGACGTCAGTGCACAAGTAAAATATCGCCCCCAGTGCTTCACCTTTTAACCTACGTCGCCAGTATTCCTTTCTATGTTTGGCTACACGCAGGCTGGTCCAAGCGGCCATATTTCCGGCAGCTACGCTCGTTCTCTTTCTCGCACGTGCATAGCATTCTGTTTGACCAGTTGCTGCCTGATATTGCCCGCTATTTATCTCACGAGGAAGCGGCCGCCCTGCTCGCAGGGTTTACGGATGTCAGTGTAACAATGCCGCCCAATAAAAATGGCTGGGTTGTACGCGGACGCAAGCCTTAGCCTGACCGCCGGGCAATCCAGCGGTCAAACCACAGCTGCCACATTATCAGGGTCCAAAGCTGCTTGCGCCAATCTGCCTGACCTCTCCTGTGCTGGGCAAACATCATATGTACAAAATCAGGTTGAAGGATGGCGTCGGCTTTCATTTTCGCGTCATTAAGAATGTTCCTGGCCCATTGATGCAAGGGGCCGCGCAGCCAAAAACCCAGGGGCACGCCAAATCCGCGCTTGGGACGGTCAATAATCTCCTGCGGGATCCGTCCGCGCATCAAGTGTTTCAGTACTGCCTTTTGCTGCTTAAAACGAACAGGCATGTGCATTAAAAGATTGGCAACATCCACGTCGAGAAAAGGGGTTCTCGCCTCAAGTGCGACCAACATAGTCGAGCGGTCCAGCTTTACCAGCAAATCGCCGCTTAAATAGTGATAGATTTTTAGCAGCGAAACCGCATCAAAAGTATCAAGGCCTATAATTTGCTCCTCTATCTCGTTAATATCCTCAAACACAGTCCCAATATACTGATGCCAGCTTGGCATTAGAAGACGGCGCAATGTTTTATCGGAAAACGAACCCAGCCATACCTGATTTCTATAAGGCAGCGAGTAATCAAGACCCTCAAGAAATGATTTTACTTTGAAATCAAACGAGAAATTTTTATAGCTGGTTGGCAGCGCGAGCGACAGCCGGTGTACCAGACGACCTAGCGCCGGAGGAAGACGCGGAATTCTTTCGGCAAGCCGCGCCGCCGCAAATGTCCCATAGCCGCCGAGCAGTTCATCGGACCCGTCGCCATCCAGAACGACAGTTATATATGTTCGAGCAAGCTGGCTAATGGCGTAGGTTGGAGCCAGTGAAGCATCGCCCAGTGGTACATCCATGGTCTCTCCAATATCTTTCATGACGTTGCTAAATTCCGAGACATTGAATTTTAAATCATGGTGGGTCGTCCCCAAACTTTGCGCAGCCATACGGGAATAGCGTGATTCATCAAATGAGGGCTCGTCAAAGGAAACGGAGAATGAGTGTAAATCATTTGGCGCCTGCTGCCTCATATACCAGGTAATAGATGTTGAATCCAGCCCGCCGCTTAAAAAAACGCCGACTGGAACATCGGCCACTAACCGGCGTTCTACCGCTTGAGCTAAAACTTGATCCAGTTTCGCCGCTGCTTCTGGTAAAGATCTTAATTTGTTTTTTGGGACAAATGTGGGTTGCCACCAGGTATCTACAGTTGCTTGATTTGCTGTCACCCTGACGCTTTGTCCCATCCCTAGTTGCCATATGCCAGCGTAGCCGGTCGCCCGCCCCGGCACATACTCATACAGAAAATATTTTGTAATGGCTGATCTGTCAATTGCGGTTGCTATTGAGGGATGAGCCAGAATAGCTTTAGGCTCTGAGCCAAACAGGAACAGATCGCCCTGTGTGCAGTAGTACAGCGGTTTTTTGCCGAAGGCATCCCGAGCCAGGAGTAATTCCTTTTTCTGGCTGTCCCAAAGTGCCAGCGCAAACATCCCTCGCAGCAGCGGCAAAGCCGCCACCCCTTTCTGGATAAGAAGGTGAAGCAGCACCTCTGTGTCTGTACTGGATGTAAATCGTAGATGACGGCAATGCCGGTCCTTTAATTCAGCGAAGTTATAAATTTCTCCGTTGAAGACTAATACGTATCTCCCGTCGGGTGAGGTCATTGGTTGGTGACCGGCCCGAGAAACATCTATCACGGCTAGCCGCGTGTGGCCAAGCGCCACGGCGCCCTGGCGATATATACCGAAGTCGTCCGGGCCGCGGTGCGATAATGTCTTGGTCATCGTTTCAATGACGGCCGGTGAAATATCGCCGCTCTCATGTCTAAGCCAAGCTCCTGTTATGCCGCACATAAGAATATACTGTGGAGAATCATGTTTTTTTGATATATCAATAAATACCAAATGAACAGGAAGTTATTTCATGTTAGGTATCTTACGCACTCCCAGTACAGTACGCTGGCCAGTTTGCTCGGCGTC
The DNA here is from genome assembly GCA_964373855.1 of uncultured Candidatus Saccharibacteria bacterium. GTDB lineage: Bacteria > Patescibacteriota > Andersenbacteria > UBA10190 > UBA10190 > CAYJWL01. Next base: position 16,976 of record CAYJWL010000001.1, on the reverse strand, counting down.
TTGTGTATCTGGATGATTTTCTTCGCCCGAATTTTGTTTTCAGATAAGGTCTTCTTTCTAGATGATTTGAAGATTATTTTCTATCCCCTTGAGCATGTATACAGGCAGGCACAAGCGGCCGGCGCCTTGCCCCTTTGGAGCAACTATTTTGGCTTTGGTCAGCCGCTGCTGGGTTGGGGCCAACTTGGCTTCTTCACACCTGTCCATGTTCTTTTGCGCTGGCTGCATCTGCCAGCGCTCATCCTACTCCAGGTATCGACGGTAACATATTTTGCCGCCGGCCTGATTGGAATGACATTGTGGCTGCGCCGGCACAGGCTGTCTGCACTAGCCGCTGTATTAGGCTCAACAGTTTTTGTTTTTTCCGGGTATAACGTCGGCCATATGAACCATGTTAACTTTTATACGGCAACAATGGTTCTGCCCTGGTTGCTGCTCGCGACAGACCTTCTCATCGAACAAGTCTCTACGCGGCGCATAGCACTGCTTAGTCTAATAGCTGCCGCCATTGTTCTAAGCGGCCACCCGCAAGCTTCTCTTTACGCCCTGGGCGTAGCCGCGCTCTATGGTCTGGTGGCTTTGGTACACAGAATAAAAACGAGCGCGCAAAAAAGTACTGGAGCAATCGCACCTGCTCTTAAGATTATCGGGGCAGCGGTTGTGGCCGCCTTACTTGGCTTGGCGCTATCATCTCTTTTCTTACTGCCTCTCTTTGAGTTCCTTCCCCTGACAGAGCGAGCGGGGACGCTGCCAAGCTATGAGCTCTATGAGTTTAGCTACGTTCCGTGGCATGCTATCACGCTTGTCGCGCCTTATTTTTTTGGCGACCACACCTCATACTGGGGCACCAAGGGATTTCAGGAACTGGCGGCATATGTCGGGGTGATCCCGCTACTCTTGGCCGGTTTCTCTCTGGCCACGTGGCGTCAGCATAGAATCTTGCATAGAACCGGTCTGGTGTTATTAGTCATTGGAATCAGTCTAGTCCTGGGCAAGTACTCGCCCCTCTTTCGATTACTAATTGAACGCGGGTGGATCACCAGATGGGCCATCCCTGGACGCTTTGCCATCTTCTTTACGACCGGAATAAGCCTCTTGGCTGCTGTGGGTTTTGAAGGCATGAGGCAATACTCATCGGCGCCTCTCCGCAATCGCTTAATGCTCCTGGTTTTCTCCATGGCCCTGCCCGCAGCTCTTTTATCTCCACTTTTTTGGTATATACAGACCGAACCAGCGGCTTTCTACCAGCTTAAACGCATTATCCTGACCCCCGATGTTTCCGTCGTCCTTTTTGGCGCAGGTATCATTGTCTTCCTAGCTGCGCTTTGGTGGGATGATCGGAGGTTATCGCAAACGCCGCCAGTGCTTCTCGTTATCCTCACCGCCCTAACACTGATTATATTTGGCTGGGACTATAATCCCCTGGTTGCGCGACAGCAAGCGATGGCTACACCGCCGTTTTATAATGCACTGGCCAAATATACGGCCACTACCGGTTTACCTCCCCGGGTGTACGCCCGATCGAACATTTACTATGCCGAGCAGGAAATACGTACGTTTCCTACACCGATTGTCTCACCCACATTTAGCTTGTTCCAGCCGCTTCCGGCAACACCAGCGCAGCGGGTGTGTTTCAGTATTCCAATGCACAGCCGCCCCAGCCAGCAAGGATATCTTACAATATCGCTACGCCTACACCCCTTGAGCCAGAATCTGACGTCAACCAAGATACGCGCCATGGATGTCACCAGCGTCCCTGATCAGAGTGTTTGTCTCAAGCTGCCTACGACCGCACCCGGGCAAACGCTGTACCTTGGCATCACGAGCGATAATAACAGCGGCATCAATCTTTACTATCGAGGGTGGCCGCAGGAGAAATCTCTTTATCTTGTACGAGTAGCTAATCCCACAGATAAGCAACTGGCCCAATCGCACAAGTTGGCGCGCCTCCACTTCTCTTCTGCCAGCCCGCCGCCAGTGGACCCTGACCTGCTGTTGCTCCCACGGCATCTGCAAGTCATAGCCAATGCCAGTAGCGCTCGGTGGACCGGCGCGTTATCCAGCGCTCCCGTCCGACACTATATTGAGACCTATCTGGCCTATGATACTGACCAATTAATTGATGGCGATGGCCGACACTTCTTAGAATTACATCGTCAGCAGGTTAACCAGGCTGGCATCACTCACCTCATCCAGGCGGTACCCCCAAATGCCAAGGATAAGTTGCCCGAGCTTGGCTTCCCGATTGAGGCCGAGGAAACAATAAACGGAACATCATACCGGCTGTATCGCAATCCGCAGGTATACCCCAAAGCCTACCTCGCAGACGAGGCGGGCAATATAATAGAGAAAAGTAGTGTACTGATTACTGCCTATACTGATCAGAAAATAGAAGTCCAAACTTCCTCGTCTGCTGCTGGCACTCTTATTATTAATGACAGCTCTACCCCGCAGTGGCGCGCCAGTGTTGATGGCCAAGAGGTTGACTATCGCGTCGCTCAAGGCTTTTACAAATCGGCCAATGTGCCGGCCGGACAGCATGCCGTGAGTTGGCGCTACAGTTCTCGTGCAGTACAGCAAGCAACCATAATCACAGCGGTCGCTGCTATCATCGCGCTGCTTATGCTGATCAATCCGAAGGTTTCGATTTATGGGAAAAAATAGGATCCTCTTTGGAGGGTTGATTGCCATTGTTGGTGGAGTGACAGCCGCCACTTCATACCTTGCGCCGGCAGCCGCAGAGGAACCACTGGTTGAGGGATACATTGAGGAAGCAGTATCACTTGCACCGCAGCAAACTATTCAACAATCATTCCGCTCAAACGGACAAGCATTAGTCGGGATAATACTGGCAGCACCTCATTCTTCCTCCACAGCGCCTTTGCTCAAAGTCAGTCTGTATGACGAGAGCGGCCAGAACTTGAGCCGCAGTATATCCGTTCGGCAAATAGTAAGAGACAACCGTACTTTTTACGTGGTCAGACTGTTCCCGCGCTGGCTTAGTGAAGGCAGCGTCTATCAGCTCAAAATTACAAACTTTGCTCGCGCGCCCGCACAACTAATGGCCTTTCCTAATAACCCGCATCCGATCGGATCTGAAAACGCTGACATAAAAATTGACGCGTTATACCGTACTGTAAGCCACGAGGCCAGAACGCTAAGTGTTCTGGCGGGGACACTACTTGTAGTTAGCGTCGGTTTCCTCGGTTCTCTCAAGGGTCCCCGGCTTATTCTCTGGCTAGTCCTGATGGCTCTTATCCCGGTGGTTTTGAGTGGATACTGGCTTACTCAAGATACTCTTGGCATCTCCGACTGGGACTATTATTTCTCGGTGCACCACATCATCAGAGAAACCATAGTTACGTGGCATCAATTCCCGCTTTGGAATCCGGCCACCTGCGGTGGTACGGCCGCGCTGGCTGATCCGGAATTCACCGGACTGTCTCCGTTGTTTTTGTTTGAACTTGTCTTCGGAGTGCCATCAGGATTACGCTTCTCCCTTCTGGCGGCAGTTGGTATTGGCTGTGCCGGAATGATGATGTTGGCCCGCCAGATTGGACTGACCGCCCTCTCGTCGCTGCTGGCCGGAGTCACTGTATTTTTTAGCAGCGCCGTCATATTGCGCTTGACCGAAGGCCACATCAGCGTTTTCTCTTATGTATGGATACCGTGGATTTTCTGGGCATGGATACACCAACTTCGATCAGCCCGCAGCAGCAACATTCTCTCCGCTGGCACCAGCCGGTGGACGATTGCTGCAGGCGCATTCATGTCTTTGATGTTTTATCAGGCCGGTATTCACCCCCTCATGTACGTCGCCGGCACTCTCGCTGCAGCATCTTTCTTTACACACAGAAAAAAATACGCGCTGACAGTGACTGTTGCAGCCGGTGTTTGGGCCGCGGCTTTTGCTGCCGTTAAGTTAATTCCCTCTCTTGACTGGCTTAGTCAATTTCCCGATCAGGCCTATGCCTCCTCCGCTTTTTCTCTGCCCTACTGGTACGAGCTATTGCTTGGCCGCCACCTGCACGGAGCCTCGGTTATTCCTAAGCAAGGCAGCGGCTGGCATGAATATGGCTCGTATGTCGGGCCGGTAGTTCTTGCCTTAGCCGCGCTGGCACTGACCAGAATGCGCCGTAACCGGACAATTAAGTTACTTCTCATCGGCACTATCGCGGCCATCCTTCTCTCCTCTGCCGGGCCTCTCTTGCAGCCGCTATTTGACTACATGCCGTACGCTCCGCGGTCAAATATTTCACGGTTCATTATCATGGCCCTTATTCCCCTCGCCCTGCTGGCCGGATTCGGCCTTGATCAAGTCCGCCGCTGGCGGCCAGCCGCATTCTGGCTGCCAGTATTTATTGCGGGAGCAGCCATCGTCGATATTCTAAGTTTGGCAGGACCAATATCAGCCCAAGCATTTATTGTGCCAGATGTTATTAACCCGCCTCAACAGAGCGCTTGGCCGATCACTTTTACCGAAGCCACAGATAAAATACGTATTCAATCTGTTGACCACGACCGGGCCTATGTAAGCGCCCGTGCCGGTTACGGCACAATGAGTTATTGTTCGGTGTTAAGTCCTAATCCGGGCGTGCGGCGGGGCACGGTGCCGTATGTCTCAAGTGATCCGCCGGCATCATCTGTCAACATTATTTCATGGTCCCCAAATGTTGTGCGCCTTCTGGCCGTACTTGAACGGCCAGGCACGATAACCATTAATACGAATTATGCGCAAGGCTGGCTTGTTAATGGCGCTCCCGCGAGCAACATCGCCGGACGAGTCGGCCAAAGGATTATCGAGCCCGGTAGATATGAATTGTGGTTTTCCTACCATCCGCCAGGATTATTGTCGGGAGGTCTTATTTCTGCGGCGGCTTTGGTGGGCGCGCTTGCCTGTGTGCGGATACAGAGGCGGCTTCACAAACAATGAACCGCCTGATAGAGTGCAGATGTGAAATCTGTCCAAACATTGAAGTCCGTCATACAAAAACCGGCTGTTTTGGCAGACGATAATCGAGGAGTTATCGAGAAGCTCGTCGGAGACGGCAGCATGTCGGTGCTGCGCATTACATCAAAAAAAGGAACAGTACGCGCTAACCATTACCATCAGCACGATTCTCATCTTTGCTATTTGGCAAAGGGAAAAATTAGGTATGTCGAGCGGCCAGCTTTAGATCATGCCGCTCCTCTCAAAGAATATATGGTGGTTCCGGGTCAGCTTTTTTACACCGCTCCAATGGTAGCGCATGCCATGGAATTCTTGGCAGATAGCGAATTTTACTGCTTTACACCGCGTTCGGGCAATCAAGCTGAATACGAAAATGATGTGATCCGCGTTGAGCTCATCAGCCCAGATGAGGCGGCGAAGCGGGCTTGGGGAGAAAACAGACAAGCGTGATGGCAGCTCGGCCGACTGTACAAGTAGTGCAAAGCATCTATCGAACCCGCGACGATTGTCGAGTGTGTGGTGGCAGCGATCTTATAAAAATCTGGTCTTTTGGATTAACGCCGCTGGCCAACTCTTATGTTCGGCCTGATCAGGCTAATGTGACTGAACCGCTTGTCCCGCTCCAAGTCTATCGCTGCCACACCTGTCAACTGGTACAGCTACGGGATGTGGTAGATCCGGCCATTCTCTTTTCCAATTACACTTACGTTTCCTCCACCTCTCCAACATTTGTAAAGCATTTTGAAGAATATGCTTCCAGACTCACAAAACGCTTCGCTTTAAACAGCAACTCATTAGTTATTGACATCGGTAGCAACGATGGCATCTTACTCAAACCCCTGCTGCGGCAAGGTGTCAAAGTACTTGGAGTTGAGCCGGCAGCCAACATTGCCGCCTGGGCCGCTCAAGACGGTATCGAAACAGTAACCGATTTCTTTTCGTCAGCTGTTGCTGCCAAAATCAAACAAAACATCGGTGCGGCGGATGTGATCACGGCTAATAACGTTTTTGCACACACGGACGATATCAATTCATTTGTTGCCGCCGTTAAACACTTACTGGCAAAGGACGGCGTCTATGTTTTTGAAGTCCAGTATTTAGGCGACCTTATCGCCAAGAACCTATTTGACATTGTTTACCACGAACATTTGTGCTACTACCATCTGCATCCGCTCGTTTCTCTTTTCAGCCATCACGACATGGATGTTTTTGATGTAGAGCGGCCGGCGGTTCATGGCGGTTCCATCCGCGTTTATGTCCAGCACACCGGCGGACCACATTATCATAATGACCGAGTCGACGAATTGCTGGCCGCCGAAAAACGGCAGGGTCTTACCAGTCCCAAAGCTTTCGTAGATTTCGCAGCACGTATCGCCCACAATCAGGACAAGCTGCGGCAGACCCTACTGCAAATTAAGAGCACGGGCGCCCGTATTGTGGGATATGGGGCTCCGGCCAAGGCCACGACATTATTGCATGTGTTCGAACTGGACAGCTCGATACTCGATTATATAGTCGATGACGACAGGAAAATTAAACAGGGTCTGCTTATGCCGGGCACCCATATTCCCATTGTTCCTCCCGCCAGGCTGTACATAGATAAGCCGGAATACTGCCTGATCCTGGCCTGGAACTTTGCCGAGCCGATAATGGCCAACCATAAACGCTTTACGGAACAGGGAGGAAAATTTATTATACCTGTACCAGAACCAAAAATTGTATGAGTGTGATTTCGCCGATAATTAAGGAAGACCTTCAAACAATTGCCAGCGGCATCCAAGATGATGCTGCGCACCTGGCCGGCAAGACAATATTAATCAGCGGCGGAGCCGGCTTCCTGGGCAAATACTTTATCGGTACCTTCAATTATTTAAACGAGAATGTGTTGGCCAAGCCCTGTCGGGTCATATCGGTGGACAACTTCATCACGGGATCGCGTGACCCAAATTTCACCATTACTGACGAGCACATTCTTGATGTGTGGGGAGATGTGACTGTTCCTTTGCCGGTACGAGAAGATATTGATTACATCATCCACGCTGCCGGCCTGGCCTCCCCGGTCTACTACATGAAGTACCCCCTGGAAACAATTGAGAGCGCCGTTACCGGCGCTAAAAACTTATTGGAGTTGGCCAGAAAAAATGATCTCAAAGGATTTCTTTTTTTCAGTTCCAGCGAAATATATGGCGATCCGGATCCGACAGCTATCCCGACACCAGAAACATATCATGGAAACGTCTCCAGTGTCGGCCCGCGCGCTTGTTACGATGAATCAAAGCGTCTGAGCGAGACCGTTTGCACTATTTATCACCAGCAATTCAATATCCCGATAAAAATCGTGCGGCCGTTCAATATCTTTGGACCTTCGATGAAGCATGATGACAAGCGAGTGGTCCCGATGTTTACGTACCAGTCGCTTAACGGCATTCCTATTACTGTTCATGGCGACGGCCATCAAACACGCACGTTTTGTTACATTACAGACGCCCTGATCGGTTTCTTGAAAACATTGCTGGCGGGCCAGGCAGGCGAGGCGTATAACATTGGCAACGACGATAACGAAATTTCCATGCGCGACTTGGCGCAGATGTTCGTTGATACGGCCGGACAGCAAGCTTCCTTAAAACTTATTCCCTATCCGGCAACGTATCCGGCCGGCGAGCCGCAGCGGCGCTGTCCGGATCTGGCGAAAGCCAAGAAAGACCTTGCTTACATGCCGCGAGTCAGCCTCCAAGCTGGTCTTAAGCGCTTCATGAACTGGTGCCGCACACAAGAAACCTACGTCGGCGCCAAAGCCGTGACCGCGCCCATCGCCTCTTCATCCAACATCTAGCCAGCGCAGAACGGCCCGCCTCACTCATTCTCGCCCATCCAGCGGTGGGCTGCGAGGTTTCGGTCACCTCGCTTTGCTTTCAGCAAAGACCATGCCGAGGTAACCTCAAATTCCGTTTGGAGGGCACATTCTGCGCTGGCTGAGCCTTATAGTATGCTGATCGGCACGCATGTTGCTAAGCAAAGTATCTCAGATCCTTGCCGGCTCGGTCCCCGCAGTATGCGGGGGCGGCAAGGCGAGAGTTAAGTGGTGAGGACCTCGCCGGAAGGACCCAACCACGGCTTTTCGTGCAACATGCGTGCCGATGCCAGTTCATCACTTGCTGAAATTCCTGCCCTCGCCTATCTTGCCGGTATGATCAACCTCGCGCTCATCGGCCTTGGCCGCTGGGGTACTAACATCTGGCGAACATTAAATGACATCAAAGGATGCCAGATTAAGTACGTCTGTGAAATCAAGGAACTTTCACTCTGGCTCCTTGAGGACCTCTCGCAGCCTCGGCGATCTTGGATCCCGCCAAAGGCGGGACTGGCGAGGCCAGAGGGAGGCCTCGAGCGCCGCCGGAGCGCAAGAACGCTGACCCGGAAAGAGGCAGGCGTGAAAGTTCTTGATGATTACAAACAATTGCTAGCCGCGGACGATCTCGACGGCGTTATCATAGCCACCCCCGGGTCAACGCACGCCAAGATCGCATTGCCGTTTATCAAAAAAGGTATTCCAACATTTATTGAAAAGCCATTGACGACCAGTCTGGCTGATGCTCTTACGCTGCAGCCGGCGGCAAAAAAAGCCCGCGCCATCATCTTTATCGGTCACATTCATCTCTATAATCCTGCCTACGTAAAAGCCAAACAGCTGGCGAAAAAATCGGGTAACATTCGCTATCTCTTTTTCGAGGGCATGAACAATGGTCCCTACCGTGATGACATGTCTGCCCTGTGGGATTGGGCGCCACATGATATTGCCATGGCCCTTGATCTGCTGGGCAGTAAACCAAAAACAGTTCAGGCATGGGGCGCTTCCCTGCTGCGCCCGCAAACAAACCTCTATGACTTTGTTCAAATCAAACTGGAGTTTCCCAACAAAGTTCCAGTGTTTATAACTAATAGCTGGCTGGCTCCGGAGAAAAGAAAAAGACTAACGATCGTTGCGTATAATGATACGGTTGTCGTTGATGATACTGCTCAACAAAAAATTGCACTCTATAAAAATATGGGCCCTCACGTTACCCGCGGTGCGGTCTACCATCAGCTGCCCAAAATTTCTCATCCGTCATACGGCAATCAACTACCTTTAAAGCAGGAGCTTCTGGCCTTCATCAAAGCCATCAGAACCAAGCAGCAGCCCATAACAAATCTCACGCAAGGTCTCGATGTTGTGAAAATTATCGCTGCCGCGGAAAAATCTATCGCTCTTAACGGAAGGAAAGTTAGAGCATAAACAAAGTACTGGTTCTTTCAAATAAACACTTCACACTAGCGGCCGGCTGGCAGATTCCCCGCCTGACAGCACACATTACTCTGCACTGATGCACCTAAACCAGAAAGCCGCCATCTTTTCGGGCGAGAGGACAATCCGCCATTTAGGCCGCACTGCAGCCTGACATGCGGCCAGCGGGGAAGTCCGAACCTCATCGCGAAGCTCTGGGTATTGTATCCGCGGTCGGCACGCCTAGCTGCGGTATCGCTCCGGGATTGCCACGGTTATCCCAACCAGTGGACGCCCGTAAAAAATTCTCCTTGATCATCTAGTGACCAAACTTGTACATCGCCCGGCGAAACATGCACGGCGATTTTGTCTTGGCACATATCCTCTTCTGTGCTACTGTCCCTGTTCGGGCAGTCAACGTGTTTGTACGCTCAACAAAGGAACATATCATGATTGAGACCCTGATAGATACGGCTAAAAGATGCGGTACCCTACTGCGCGATCTCCAACGAGGTGATTTGGCGCCTCAAGATAAGGACGAGACGTTTGGCGCCCACTTTTATACGTCGGCGGATATCAAATCGCAGGCACTGGCAATTCAGCTCCTGCGTAGGGCACATCCCGGAGAAACCATTATTGCCGAGGAACAGGCAAATGCGGAAACCGTGCCCCCTAACTGCACCGTCGTCGATCCGGTTGACGGGACTGGAGCCTACTTCAGCGGTTGCCGGGAATACGGCATTACACTGTGCACCCTGCGCGATGGCCGGCCAGTTCACGGCGTTATCTATTTTCCAGATGATGACGTGCTCTTACGTGCCACCCGCGGAGCAGGATGGTTCGTCAACGAAAAAAGAATGCCACAACTATCCTGGGACAGACCGCTCGATAAAACCATGATCGGTACCGACATCGGCCCTTGGACTGTGCCTGAAGTTCTGCAGCCGCTATCCAAACAATTCAATGTGCGCAGCATGATGGTGGCTGTGTGGGGCGCCCGTGCCATTGTCACAAAGGAGACCGGCATGTATTTCAACCTCAACGTGGCTAAGATCTGGGACGCAGCCGCCGGCTCGCTCATCATCGAAGAAGCAGGCGGCGTGGCCTGCGCACCTGACGGATCACCGCTCCAATGGAATTTAATCGCCATGGACTGGGTGTGGGCAGTCACCCGAGAGTTAGCTCAAGAAGTTGTGACTTACACGACCCACTGGCCAGGCAGAAAAGGAGGCACATAATGACCGGCGATCCAAACATTTTAGAACTGTTTGAGATTGTGTGCGTCCAGCAAGGAAATCGTGATTTCCCCGACTCCATGGCGCAATTTGTGCCCGGAATATGCTCCGCTGGCAGCATATCGAGGAGGAGCTCACCCGCATCCGGACATACGTTGAGAACGGCTGGATGGCACCCTTATGTCAAATCCGAGATTACCTGCTTGGGAGTCGACATCATTCGTACAGCATGATCACACCGGCCGCAAAAAAATGCGGCCTTTTTTTACACGCCCAATACGCGCCCGGCTTAGATTGACTTTAGGATTGATCTCTATATAATTGATTGGCTGTACGTTGAACATTCCAATAGCCAATAAATTTCCAGATAAGAGGAGGACAGATCGTGAGGAAAGAGCAACCCGCGAAAGGTGCATACCCTGGGAAGCTAACCCTTGAAGAAGCAAACAGCGGCCATTATGGAATTTGGACAATTGGTGATCAACAGCCAAAAGGCGCGCCTGGATACTCAAATTTATTTCAATTCAAGACTTGGTTTGGCCATCCTAAAAAGTATGAAAATGGACATCTGGCGGCGGCTCGTCCGGGTGGCATAAAAGAGTTCGTCATGGTGATGGATGGATACTTCCGCTGTACGTACTCAAAAACGTACAACATGCAGTACCCGGCAAGTGTTGACCTGCCAGATGAAGTTAGCCGAACGTGGTGGGCGCGGTTTCCCAATCAGCCCGCCAGCGGTTTCACTATCCGCCGCCGAATCGAACAGCCCATAAGTCTTGGCGAGGGACACGATTACGAACTACACATCCTGGATGTGAGGGACGGTGAGGACACACCCGCTTTTCTCCTGAAACCTGATGATGAGAATAAGGGATGGCGGTTCCAATATGTTGAAGTCTTTCGGGGAGCACTTGCCTTGTTTACGGAAGCCAAAGACCAGCCCATCATCAGCCTCTTCAGACGGGATCACTTATATCTCGACAGGCAGCACTTGTTGGCAGTAACAGGATGGAGCTGTTCTGACGCGAGAGGTGTTGTTCTTTACTACTAACCGCGCAACACCAGCCAGCGAGGAACTGGCTTTTTTGTTTTTGTAAAAGAGATGCCTGGGCTATGATATTCCTAGGCAAATGAAGCAATTACTGCCACGAGCAATCGGCTTACTCAAAACAAACAAAATAGGGTTGTCTGTAATTTTTCTGACCTGGCTCATTTTTTTCAGCCGGACATTATTCGCCGGCCAGATATACTTCATCGACGATTTAAAAAACATTTATTACCCGCTCGAACATGTCTACGCCCAGTTTCAACACCAATGGCAGCTTCCCCAATGGAGCAATGTCTTCGGCTTCGGACAGCCGCTCATGGCCTGGGGACAACTCGGCTTCTTTACACCGCTCCACGTCTTGCTCCGCACATTCCGCCTGCATCCGATAATTCTGCTGCAGATATCTATTCTGGTTTACTTTGCCGTTGGCCTTGTCGGGATGTTTGCCTTCCTGCGCCGGCGGCAACTTGGCCAATTAGCTGCAGCCCTTGGTGCCATTATCTTTGTCTTTTCCGGTTGGCATGTTGGGCATCTCAATCACGTGAATTTTTACACGGCCACCATGCTTCTGCCGTGGCTGCTACTGACCATTGATCTGTTCGTGACAAAACCGACTTTAGCCCGGACCGCAATTTTGGCTCTGGTGGCAGCGACTATTCCGATGAGCGGACAACCGCAAGTCGCGCTTTATACGCTGATCATCGGCGTAATCTTTGGTGTCATCCGCTTCGCCGGAATGGCCAGAGCCAAACGATATGAGATCAATAAAAATCGGCGCCGGACATCGGCTTTTGAACTGGTAATGCCTGCCGGACGTTTTCTTTTCCAACGATCCATTATTAAAACTCTCGCATTAACTGTCCTAGCCGCCAGTTTATTTGCTGCCATCGCTTCATTTGCTGTATTGCCGCTGCTGGAATTTCTTCCCTCAACCGACAGATCAGCTGATCTGCCGACACCGGAGTTATATGAGTTCAGTTACCCGCCCTCACATGCCATCACGCTTTTGTTCCCATATTTTTACGGCGATCACGAAGTATACTGGGGTGCAAAAAGCTTTCGGGAATTGGCGGCGTATACAGGCATTATTCCTTTGCTGCTGGCTGGACTGGCAATTACGTCCTGGAAGAAATGGCCAGCCGACCTGGTATTCGGCAGTCTTCTCTTTGTCTCCGGGATTGTCTTCATGCTTGGATCATATTCGCCGCTCTATCGCCTGATGGTTGAATCGCACTGGCTAAGCTCAATTACCGTACCTGGTCGGTTTGTCTACTTTGTTGATGTTGGCATTGCCATTCTGGCAGCAATTGGCCTGGAGCAAACTGCTTCCCCTAAAGAACTGCCCAGATTGAGTCGGGCTATCGGCTGGCTGGCTGGTGTTGTGCTCGCGGTCATTCTCGTACTGCCCTTTTTCCTGCAAATTATTACTGCTCCAGGATCGGTGGACCTGAACGAGCAGGGCAACTTTTCCCTTGCTGCCGGCTGGTTAATCGTTATCGGCTTTGCCGTCTTTACTGCCACCCTTTTTCTGCAAAATACGCGCTTTGGACAAACATGGTTGCCTTTACTAATCTTGGTTACGAGCGCTGGAACTCTTCTTTTCTACGGCTGGAATTACAATCCGCTTGTCCCCCGGGCGGCAGCTCTGGCTGAACCGGTTTTCGCTCCAGCTCTCCAATCATATGCTAGAGATACCGGACTGCCAGCTCGCCTATATGCCAGCGATGCTTTAGCTGTTGCTGAAAGTGAGCGGGCAAATAGTAGACTGACTGAACCGGTCTCGGCAAAACTAACGCTGCACCAGCCCATCATCTGGTCGCAGCACACGACCTGCTTACTATTCCCTGTCCAAATTGGCCAAAGCGAACCCGGTTCATTACGTATTTCACTGCGCACTGGCTGGGACGAGCAGCCGCTCTATGAAAAAACTCTGCACACCAAGCAAGTTCCCAAAAATAACGTGCTGCCAATATGTCCGAATGTAACGATTGCAGACAACACGGCCCTGCTGCTGACTTTTGCCAGCGAAGACACCAGCAACATTCGCTTTACATATCGCCCGGCTGACCAACCAGAGCAGTATGCCTACTTCGTCCGGGTAGCAGGCGCCACGCCAGCTCAACTGGAGGGTTCGGTAAAGCCCTTCAAACTTGTTTGGGATAGCGAGGATGTTGCCAGCATTGATATTGAAAAAGACCTGATGCTCAGACACATGCAGGCTACTTCCGGTCTAAGCTCCGGCCGCTGGATAGGCGCGCTCGGTATCGGTCCGTACCGGGAATTTATTGAGACATTTTTGGCAAATGATCGGGAAGCGTTTGGCGTCGAGGGCATTCGCGCTCTGGCGGGAAATCGAGAAATAATTAATCTGGCTGGTATAACTCACCTTACGCAAATTGTTCCCGATAACGCTGATGATCCGATGATAGAAGCTGGGTATGAACCAGTTGAGGAAAAGACGGTCGGCAGCAAGCGCCTGCGGCTCTATAAAAATCCTCAAGCCTATCCCAAAGCGTTTATGGTACGGAATGCTATGTTCGAGCCCGCGGCTGATGATACAAGAAGGGCTTTGTTAAGCGGAGAATTTAGGCCAGATCAGCTGCTGTTATTTAACGGAGAGACTCCGCCTGCCCAAATTCCAGAACACAGCTTTGCCCCTCTGCTAGCGAAATCAAATATCGTCAGGTATGAACCAACCAGAATAGATATTGCCACCTCGAGCCGGGAAGATGCCTGGCTGGTTGTAACAGACTCAACTACACCCCAATGGCTGACATTTATTGATGACAAACCCGCCTTAAGCCTAAGCGCGTTTTCCGTGTTTAAGGCGGCGCTCGTCCCCGCCGGTGACCATATGGTTTCTTTCCGCTACTTTTCTCCGGCCGTTGAATCGGCTAAAGTTCTGACGATCGCAGGTCTTTTAGTCTGCGCGCTGTTATGTACCGCCAGCCTTATCGGTGCAAGGCAGACCAAAAGTGCTTAATACTCTTAACTTACTCCAGCAGTTTCGTGTCTTCTTCACTCGCCGTCTGTCCGTTCACCTGGTAGCGCAGGCGCACAGCCAAATCCCCCTTTTTTGTATCCACATCCGCCAGCACTCCTGTATTAGAGAGAATGATATCAGTCGGCCGATAGTTAAAATCCTGGGTATAGCGAACCGTGGGTGCATTGCCGCTGGTTGTGCCCCGCCCATATATTTCGACCAGCATCTCTTGCCCACTTAACTGCAGCGGCTCCGGCAATGACACTGTAATCCAGCGGTCATTCTCAATCGTAGCCACGGGTAATTCCCAGCGCTGTATTAGTCGGCCGCCCACTTGTTCTTTAAGCTCAATAATAAGATCGCCGGCGGTTGCCCGGCCATTATATGTGGCTGCCAATATATCAAGACCTACCAGATCGTTGTGCGTTACCTGCACTTCCTGCCCGGTCCGCAGCTGCGGTGTTATTTCGCCCACGACCCGTTCAAATACCTGCTTCTCATACACCCAGGCAAATTCCTTCCCGGTAACATACGCAACATAAACCGGCTTCCTTTTCTTATAATACTCATCGATAAAATCGTTCGCCGGATGATCAGGCGCGCGCCCAAACATGTTGCGGTAAAGAACAACATACCTGATTCTCCCCTGCTGATGCGCGTTGATATGCGCCACCTGCGCTGATGTATAGGCCGCGAGCTCTTCGGGATACCAGGAGGCTACCACAGCGTCCGGCGCATTTTGCGCCAGCCAGGCGCCAACCTGTTCCAGTCCCTCGCCCCAGCCCAGCTCCTGGCTTAGGTTGTCCGGGAAGAATGGGTTGCTGTAAGCGATAGCATACGGATGATATCGGATAACCACTGTGCCCAGATACAAAACGGAAATAACTGGAAGCACAAGCATCGCTATTTTCAGGTTTGTCGCCCCCATCTTCCATATACGGGCAATTGCTGCACCCGTGATAATTACGCCCAAGGCTGCCATGAGATCTATCGCCGGGAAGACAGGCAGAATATACCTATCCCCCTTCTTCGCTACCAGTGTCATCATCACGACAAACCAGAAAGCATAAGAGATTATTAGCCATAGAAATCGCCGTTCATCAACGCCGGCGAGCGCGGCCACCTCTGTTCTTTCACCTGTTCCGCTTCTAATATTCCACAGGTGCATGAGCGTGCCTAACAGCCAAACGACAAAGGCTACAGAAAAAATAAGCGCCACAGGATTTGTTCTCGTCAGGAGCGCGGCCGGGTAATGGCCGCTGTCGACCGAGTAGTCTTCAGTCATGTGATGCGGCGTCAAAGCCGCCCGCCCAAGGTCGCGCTGTACTGTGTACACGTTTCCGGCTGGATTATCCACCCATATAAGCGCCGGCCAGGCGAGTAAGAAAATAATAGACATTAGCAGAGTCCAGATAATGAAATCTCTGGCTCGCGCAGCCAAAACCTGTTTAGTGAACAAACCGGCCTTTTCCTTGGCTAATACTGTCAACACAAAAAAGGGCACGATAAACAATCCCGGAAACTTAGTCAGTATCGCCAGTACGGATAGCACGGAGGAAGCGATAAGCCAACTTCGTTGGTAGCCTCGCTGGATATAGAGAATCGTCGTCAGAGCGGCAAGAAACAGCAGACTGGCAAGAAGCGCGTCAGCGTGGGCTACGCGGGAATAGCCAATAAACAACGGGTCTAAAGCGATAAATAGGCTGGCGAGAACCGGAATGAGCCAGTTTTTGGGAAGTACTTGCCGAAGCAAAAGGTACATGGCCGGTACGGCCATGGCATTCATCAGCGCAATCGGAAATTGGGCAGCCGTCACGAAATAAATAAGATTACGGAATGAAAAAGGTACGCTGCTTAGAATCATCTTGGCTGTCACGGCCAGGCCGGATAACCACATTGTAGTTACCCCGGGGTGGGTCGTTTGCAACATGTCATTAAACCGCCAGTCCTTAAATGCCCGGATAAATTCGTATGAACGGCCGATCCAATTTTTTTCATCGGCTGTAAGGAAGACGCCCAAATCGATCAGCCGCGGGACGGCAGCTACAACAAAAATAATAAGCGCGGTAATGACATCCCACCTATGGGTAACAAGAAACGGCCGAATTTTCCCGATAATTTGCATGACCGCAGAGTACCACTCTTTCAGGATAAAAAAAGACCCGACAAAAAGCCGGGGTGAACAAACGATCAGATGCCATAGATGGCGCCGATCTGGAAGCCTGAAAAAATTTCCCACACCTGGTGCGTCCGTTGCCAAGTCGATTACGTGGCGAGTGATGTCCAGGTGCCCGGGCGCGTGCCGAGTTCGGTGTCGGCCATAGTGAGCAGATCTCCGTAGGAAAGATTGTTAGGAGTGCGCCCACAATAGGCACACATCTACAGACACTATTAGGTGTGTCACGTGCATTATAAACCTCCTGACAATTATGTCAAATTACTCTGTTTAATCGTAACGCGTTGTTAACACTTTAGAGTCTAGAAAATCTAGGCCGCGG